>CAZTVP010000161.1:0-5999 GCA_964616995.1 uncultured Comamonadaceae bacterium | reverse complement strand
CTTTGACTTATATTTACCTGTACATTCAAATACAATATCTAGATCATCCCAGTTAATCGTTTGAATAACTGAATTACGGGTATATTTCGTAAAATCTTTATTAACCCAGAAACCGTTTTCTTCAGGATTCATTCTAAGCTTAGTGTAAAACTTACCATGAACACTGTCATATTTCAGAAGGTGTATAAGAGACTTTAATGCATGTATATCATTTACCATACATACTTCTACATCAGTACATTCAGTTAGAACTTTAAACAGTGTTCTACCTATTCTTCCAAAGCCGTTTATACCAACTCTTATCTTTTTCATGGATATAAAAAAACCGCCTTTAAATTACTTCAAAGACGGTTCTAAAAGATTTTCTATTCAACTTATCTCACGACTAACTTTCCAGTTCTAGCAAAGTTATCTCCATGAGCATTTAGAATGTAAGTTCCAGCTCCTAAATCTCCTACATAGGTAGTTAAGATCTGAAGTCCATTACTCACGTAGCCCATATTCTGGTTAAATACTAGTCTTCCATTGAGATCATAAATTTCAAGGTTGATTTCCTGACCTTGGTCTAAGTCCAGTTCTATATTCACTAAATCTGTAGTAGGATTAGGGAAAAGACTAAGACTAGTATTGACAGTAGCAACATTATCAGTAAAATCTTGTTCTTCGACTGAAACTACCCCTGACGTCTTCCAAATTCCTGATCCGTGAGATCCGATATAAACCATTCCTGTATTAGTTGGTTCTGGAATAAATCTCTCTGGACCTCTATACTGCTGTCTTATGGCAAAAACTGGAATATTTCCTAAGTTCACATCACACTGCTCCCAACTATTATTATCGTTCAGATCATTGGTAGCCCATACTCCAAATTCAGTAGCTACCATAATTACATCTTCATCGTTTGCAAAATTCTTCACGATGCACACATCATAACAAGGCATTCCTGCAAAATCTTGTCCTGAAGAGAACCAGATATCTTCAAAAAACTCAGTACCGTTAGTTTCTGTGGCGGTGGTAGCCTGCTCAGTTATCCAAACCTTTTCATCTTGACCGTAACCTCCCATGGCCACAGCTAAACGGTTTATATTATCCGGATCAGGACTTACTCCCATTACTGGCTGTCCTGATCTTCTGAAGATTCTCGTCAAAGTAACATTGTCAGCGTCATCATCTCCCCAAAAATTTCTCAGATTAGAAATCCTGTATACGTCTCCATTTTCTGATCCTACGAACATGTGGTTACCATCGGCAGAAAACTCTATACAATTAGCCTGTAAATTTCCTGACACGACCTGAGTCCAATCTGGCTCTACATTCGCATCCAAAGCATCTCTAGTCACATATATTCCACCAAAGCTGTAAACTGCTAATAATGATGTATATCTATCGATAATCTCTAATGTGTCAGGAAGATTAAAGTAAGTGACATCACCAAAACTTGAAACTTCTACATCTTCTGTAAATGAAACAGTTACTGTTACTATACCATTTTCAACTACCTCACTTTCAACTATATCCTCATCTGGTAATTCTACATCTACTTCAGTAATACCGATTAATACTTCGTCTTCGAATTCAAACTCAGGATCATTATATTCTGATTCAGGAAATTGATAAGTTAAAGTAATTAACGAATCGTCTACTTCCGAAATGATTTCTTGGAAGAATGTAACCTCATCCCTTATAAATAATGAATCTTCTAAGGTGTACTCAAATGGAATGTTCAAGTTATTAGATCTCAAAATAACAGTTTCACCAGCAGCCATCGTATCTTCAGTAGCTACGAATGTTAATTTGTCCTGAGAGAATGGATCATCTGTATTCTCATATAACCTCACCAAAGAGTGGAAAGGGAATTGATTTTGATTTTGAAGATTTGCAAGCTCTGGATCATAAAATTCATTGAATGAGTTTCCTCCATCAAAAGATCTTCCAAGTCTTCCAAACTGGCTCGTAGCGAACTGTGCCGCATCACTCACCGCAGAGATATCGGTATCAAAACCATCTCCACCAAACTGATTAAGACCTAATGTAGTATTTGGATAAAGTAAGAATGTGCTTTGATCTTGGGTACCACCATTTACTCGACCCGTAGTACTTACCCCTATACCATAAAACTGTGTAGTATTATAACCAAAATTACTCTCTAAGAAAACAGGAGAGCTCGTAAAAGTGATATCACTTGATATATGGAATCCTCCATCTGTGGCTACATATAATGTATTATCGATCCACTCAAAGTGATGAATATCTGAATGCACATAATTCGGACCGAAACCAAAATTAAATGCTATCTGCTGAGGCTGAATATTTAATCCAGCTTCCCAAAGTGTAACTCCTCCCACGAAAACTCTTTCATCATCAGTAGGATCTATAGTAATTACCAAATCGTAGAAACCTTGTCCATTATCTCCAAACGGATCTATATCAGGATTGGAGTTGTTATTATTGGCAGGCCAAATATTTAACCATGTATTTCCACCATCTGTAGATGCATAAACTCCTCCCATTCTTCCTCCATTACTTAGTAATGCATACATATAGTTTGGATTAGTTTTGCTCATGGCTAAACCTACTCTATTAGCACCTGTAGTTGGTAGTCCAGAAGCACCTGAAATCTGCTGCCAAGAACTTCCAGCATCAGTACTCCTGTACACTGCAGTCCCCAGCACGACTATCATGGTATTTCCATCCTCAGAAATTTCCATATCCTGACATGGGCCTGCGAAAGAAATACCATCAAACGAATCAATTATTTCACTTGAACTATCATCATATGATTTGAGACCTCCATTACAACCGACCCAAACCTTGGTTGGGTTTTGTGGATCAGCATACAAAACATCAACAGATCTGAAGTCTCCGCTTGTAATTAATAAGTCAGTGGATAAACCAGGAACGGGGCTCCAAGTATCTCCTCCATCAGTACTTTTGTACACACCACTTCCGTGGAATCCTGAACCACCAGCTCCAGACGCAAAATCGAATAAAGACCCAGTTCCTACGAACAGTGTTCCATTCCCTATCTCTTCCACTGATGTAACATTCATATTATCTTTAAATCCAGTAACCCTATGCCACGTATTTCCTGAATCCCAAGACCTGAAAAGTCCACCAGACACTCCGCCTGCAAATAGAACTCCTGCCTCTGTAGCACACATATCTCTTGTTCTTCCTCCAAAATTAGTAGGCCCCATAACCTCCCAGGTGAAATCAAAACCTAAATCTTTATTAGTTCTATTCTTCTTGTACTCTCGAACCTTAGATAACATTCTAGCGTAATCTCCTTCTTCAACTTTACCTGTCTCTACATTCTTACGCATCATTGCGTAGTGCTCAAGAGCTCCATGCCATCCAGCTTCTATACCTTCCGTTAATCTGGGAGAGTAATTACTTGTTTCTTGGGTATTTGGTATTAGTATGAAGCAAGTGATGATACTTACTACTGCCAAAAGTGCTAACGATAATCTCGTCTTCATTTCTCGATTTAATTTTGGTTTTGGACGGGCAATTTACGATAAAAACTAAGTCAAATTATGACAATTTTAGCCCAGAATATTCAATTTCTATACAACTCAAAAGAGCAGATGATTAGAACAAGTGTTTTTCAGCGTGATAGCTACTTCTAACGAGTGGACCACTTTCCACATACTTAAACCCTTTTTCTAATCCTATCTGTTTGAACTCTTCGAACACCTCTGGTGTAACAAATTCCTTTACTGGAAGATGTTTAGGTGTCGGTTGTAAATACTGTCCAAGTGTAAGAATATCTACACTCACTGATCTTAAGTCATCCATGGTTTCTATCACTTCATCATAGGATTCTCCTAAACCGAGCATCACACCTGATTTAGTTTTCATACCTCCTACTTTCAATCTTCTTAATACTTCTAAGCTTCTGTTATATTTAGCTTGGATTCTAACTGATTTAGTTAATCTTCTTACCGTTTCTAAGTTGTGGGAAACTATCTCTGGAGCTACATCAATTATGTGCTGTAAATTTTCCCACTTACCAGCAAAATCAGGAATAAGTGTTTCTAAAGTGGTACCAGGAGACTGATGCCTAATAGCTTTTACTGTCTGCACCCATATTCCAGCACCTCCATCTGCTAAATCATCTCTATCTACACTTGTTATTACAGCATGCTTGACCTCCATCAACTTAACGCTCCTAGCCACTTTACCTGGTTCGAACTCATCTACAGGTTCTGGTCTTCCAGTAATCACTGAACAGAAACCACAACTTCTAGTACAGATATTTCCAAGAATCATAAAAGTGGCGGTTCCTTCTCCCCAGCACTCACCCATGTTAGGGCAATTTCCGCTTTCACATATAGTATGTAATCCGTGTTCTTCTACTAAACCACGTACTTTCTTATATTGCTCTCCAGTAGGGAGCTTCACTCTTAACCATTTTGGCTTTGGAGTTCTTGTTCTTTTCTGAACTAGTATTTCACTCATCTTTTTACAAACTTCTTACCTACCGAATAACCAAGGTAAACGTTCAGGAAATATTGCTCGTTTCCGACAGATTCTATCATCATTTGGATAGGTGACGGAAAAAGGTCCACTGCACATCCCACTTCTAAAATTTGAACTCTATCATTTTCACTACTATACTCAAATTGCAGCGCGAATTTAGCTGATGCACCTATCCGAGGTTTTAATTCCGTTAGCCCATTCAAAAAACTGGCTTTTCCGTTTACTACATCTATTTCATGAATAGAGGGGTCATAGCGTTCTATCCTTGTGGTAGAAAAAGGATCCGTCCCTCTAACCTCTACATAAATAGGTTTTAAAACTCCTAGATTTCCTCCTAAGGAATAGGAATAACCTAGAGAAACAGCTCCATGTCTCAATTTGTCAGAGATTATTTTCTTCTTACCTAAGAGAAACCTCAAAGATTGAAATGAGTTTATCTTACCATACGCGTATTTCCTGGCATTATTTCCTCCACTGGTGTTAATTTTATACTCTCTGGGATGCTTTAATTTAACTAGTTCAATACCCCTCAGGCGAAGTTTTCGGTAACCATTATACTTACCAGCATAAAATTGACCACCCCACCCATTAGTAGCTAATTGAACTCCACCAAATATTTGATTCGAATAAACGACTTTAGGCTCATCTCCCGCTGTCTGTCCTAAAATCATCACAGAAGAAAAAAACACAAAATTTAATATGCAAAGGAGCTTTTTAATCACTTATCAAATTTAGGAATATTTTAGCTGCTAAATCGGTTTTATCCATGTCTAAAATATTCTTATCCTATAACGGTGACTTACGCTGTAATCTTACCCACAAGAAGTCTAATACTTCTATTATCACCGATGCTCCTACGGACAACAAAGGGAAGGGAGAAAGTTTCAGCCCTACAGATTTAGTAGCATCTGCACTTCCAGCTTGCATGATGACGATAATAGGAATCAAAGAAAGCAAAGAGAATTACGGTATTCTAAATGCAGAAGCTGAAATTGAAAAAGTGATGGACTCAAGTCCAAGGAGGATTAAAACGGCACATATAAAAATGACCATTCATACTGGAACTGAATTAACATCAGCTCAAAAAGAAAGCATATATGAAACAGCTAGGAATTGTCCAGTAGCATTAAGTCTTCATCCTGACTTGATTCAGGACTTGACGATTCACTTTACTCATTAACCAATTCTACTTGGTCGTAAGCGGCACATGAAGGCTTGGCAGATCTGCATGATGTAAACATTACAGATAAAACTGCAGCACCTAAGATTACTGTTATTATTGACTTTTTCATTCGTGGTATTTTATTTTCCAGCAACACCTACAAAACTACCTTTCTTCTACTATAAACACTGGAATAGGTTTCATTTTTTTTAAACAAGTTCTCTTTTCACTTAAATAACCTAAAATATTTTGCGTTATTGTTCAGTTGATAGGTTCATTTGCATGAGACTTGCTCTAATCTTTTTTTTCTTCTTGATAGCATCATCTTGTTTTACTCAAGAAGATCCTAATACAC
>CAZTVP010000160.1:0-6021 GCA_964616995.1 uncultured Comamonadaceae bacterium | reverse complement strand
AATAGGAAAAACCTATTAAGAGTGAAGAATAAAGTGAGGTGTTAAGGTGGGGTGGAGACCCCACCTTTTATTTTATCCAAAAGAATCAGCCACTCTATCATAAAAATTCTTGAGGTCTGAACTTTTACCATCTTTCAAATGCATTTACTTTAGTGAACTGTAAAATCTGTGTACTATGGAGTTTTCACTTAAAAATTTAGAACGGCTTACTGGAGGCAAAAAAGAAGATACCATTCAGCTTCTAAATTCGTTCATTAGTGATATGGAAAAAGTATCACTACCTGAGCTAAGGTCTGCCTTAAAGAATTCTGATTTGAAATCTACACAGCGGTTAGCACACACATTAAAGTCCAACTTGTTGTTCTTTGGACTGGATGAGTTAAGTGAAGATTTAAAACATGTGGAAGAAAAGACAGAATTATATTCAGATGATGCCGGACAGAAAAACGGATTAGACATTTGTCTTAAAGTAGAAGAGGTTTGCAACCAAATGAGCGCTTGGTCTAAACAGAATGCTCATGCTTAGATATATCGTCTTTTCTATAGCTCTATTCCTTCTATTGAGCTGTCAAGATAAATTAGAACCAGTCTTGAATAAGACTTCAGAAGGAGTTTTTAAAGCTAAAACTAAAATGACATTAGCACATTCTGAGGACTGTGAAGGTCATAAATATGACAAACCAACTCCCTTTACCTGGTGTTTACTAGAAAACGCGGAGAATGAGCCAAATGATTTTTCTCATTCTGTATTTCTGCTAAACAAAACAAGTTCATGTGGCAGCATAGAAGAATATTTTCCAGTAGCACTTCTAGAACTCACCTCTACCTCTGGAAAAGAAAAAGTAGTTATAGGAACTCCTTTTCATCCAGACGATAATCCTAAAGAGGTCTCAGATTTTTTTCAGCTTCAGATGAACTTCTCATCAGAAATGAAAGCTTTAGAAGACTGGATAGAAATGGAATGGAAGAAAAAGTGGATAGTAACAGCTTGGGAGAACGAAAAAAAAGCCCAGTCCTACTTGGATAGGCTAAACGCAGAATTCTAAGAAGCAGTTTGGCATAGCAGTTGCCTTTTCTCAGGGAAACAAACTGTAATGCGTTATTTATTATGTCTCATATTCATAGCCAGCATCCCTTCTGTTCATGCTCAACGTATCGAAGATGAACGCGAAAGAAGAAGGAGGGATAGGTTCAACATCAGTGTAGGAACTCAAGTTGAAATCCCCACAGGAGAGTATGCTTATCTTTATTCTGGCAATCCTATAGGCTTCGGAGGTTCTATTTTAAGTAGAACAAGAGTTCCTTTCTTTTACTCAGGTGTAAATTTTACCTATGCTAGAACAGGAAGGGAAAAACAAAATATCCTATTAGACTCATACGATGAAGAAGGCTTTTACACTTCTACAGATTACGGAGAGTCTATCGTTAATCATAACATTTACAGAGTAAACGGAGCTTTGAGATTCGAACCTCTGAGAAGAGATTTTCAGCCTTACATAGAAGGGTTAGCGGGATTTAAAGTCTATAATTCTACTGAGAAGTTTGTGTTAGATGAAAACTCAGATAGACAAGTACTAGAAAGAAACACATTAGAAAGCTCTTTAACAGGTAATCTCTCTTGGGCTGTAGGTTTAAAGTTTAGAGCTGGAAACGGCCTGTTTATAGAAGGCAGATACGAACAATCTAGAGGCGGAAATGCCAGTTTCATAGACCCAAACAGCTTTAATTTCAGTGAACAGGGAAATCACTCGTATGAAATTATAAATTCCCGAACGAGCTCTAATCTGATTCATTTAGGAGTAAGCTTAGAATTCTAGGGCTAAGTGTTTCTTTTACACTAAGTTTTATTGAATTTCTAAACCTCTCACCGTTTTATAAATGGTCTTAAAAATCCCTTCTTAGGCATCATTTTACTTTAATTTAGCCGCCTGTTAAAGCACATTTTAAAAGACAATGTCTAATCAATATCAAGACCAGATTGACGCATTCATGAATGCAGTTAAATCTAAAAACAGCCACGAGACAGAATTCCTTCAGGCTGTTCATGAAGTAGCAGAAGCCGTTATCCCTTTCATGGAAGACCATCCTAAGTATAAGGATGCTAAAATTCTAGAAAGAATGGTAGAACCTGAAAGAACTATTCTATTTAGAGTTCCATGGGTGGATGATTCTGGTGAACTTCAAGTAAACAGAGGTTACAGAGTAGAGTTCAATTCTGCCATAGGGCCTTATAAAGGTGGACTTAGATTTCACCCATCTGTGAACTTAAGCATCCTGAAGTGTTTAGGATTTGAGCAAGTATTTAAAAACTCCTTTACTACACTTCCTATGGGAGGAGGAAAAGGAGGTTCAGACTTTGACCCGAAGGGAAAATCGGATAACGAAGTAATGAAGTTCTGCCAAAGTTTTATGACTGAGCTTCAGAGACACATAGGGCCAGACACTGATGTTCCTGCCGGTGATATAGGAGTAGGCGGAAGAGAAATTGGTTACATGTTCGGTCAGTACAAGAGACTTAGAAATGAGTTTACAGGTGTACTAACTGGAAAAGGAATTAACTGGGGAGGTTCACTTATTAGACCTGAAGCTACAGGTTATGGAACAGTTTACTTTGCTCAGGAAATGCTGAAGACAAAGGGAGATTCTTTCGAAGGTAAAACTGTAGCTATCTCTGGTTCAGGAAACGTAGCACAATTCGCGGCAGAAAAGTGTATACAATTAGGAGCTAAAGTGGTTACCATGAGTGATTCTAAAGGTTATATCTATGATGAAACCGGAATAGATGAAAACCAGTTAGCATACATTATGGAGCTCAAGAATGTGAAAAGAGGAAGAATTAGCGAGTATGCTAAAGAATTCCCTACTGCATCATTCCATGAAGGAAAGAGACCGTGGGAGGTTAAAGTAGATATAGCTCTACCATGTGCTACTCAGAATGAGCTAAATGGAGAAGAAGCTAAAATGTTAGTTGATAATGGCTGCATCTGTGTAGCTGAAGGAGCTAACATGCCATCTACTCCAGAGGCTATAGAAGTTTTCCTTTCTAATAAAGTATTCTTTTCTCCTGGAAAGGCTTCCAATGCTGGAGGAGTAGCTACTTCTGGATTAGAAATGAGCCAGAACTCACTTAGAATGAGCTGGTCTAGAGAAGAGGTAGATGAAAAACTTCATAATATCATGAAGAGCATTCATGCGGCTTGTGTAGAGTACGGAAAAGAAGGAGATTATGTAGACTACGTAAAAGGAGCTAACATAGCTGGTTTCGTAAAAGTGGCAGATGCCATGATAGACCAAGGCTGTGTATAATCCTTAAAACATATTTTGACCTTGTACGAAAAGCCTCTCCATTTGGAGGGGCTTTTTTATGGCATCAATAGTGAACTATCTCCATAACTCAGGAACCTGTACTCATTTTCCAGAGCGTGTTCGTAAACTTTCTTCCAATCGTCTCCTATTAAAGCAGAAACTAAGAGTAAAAGTGTGCTTTTTGGCATATGAAAATTGGTAATTAATCCAGAAATCACTCTGTAAGGAAAACCAGGAACTATCATTAAACTAGTATAACCACTAATTTTTTCGGTCTTCTCTGCGGTGCAATGTTCTAATAATAAGCTGAACGCTTTGTGATAAGAACTGAAGTATCCTTCTGCTTTTTTCCATTCCCACTGTTCTACTTTTTGAAGCTGGTTTATGCTTTTATCAGTACCCTTTTTAAATTGCACCGCCAGGAGAAATAAGCTTTCAAGCGTCCTAACCGCTGTAGTTCCTACGGCTATGATTTTCTCTGTTTTCACTAATTTCTGTAATTCGGCTACTTCAATTTCGAAGAGCTCATGATGCATTTCATGTTCCGCTATAGATGAAGCTATAGGCTTAAACGTACCTGCACCTACATGAAGATTTACTTTAATTTGACCTACTCCTTGATTTTGGAGCTTTGATAAAATCTCTTTTGTGAAATGAAGACTGGCAGTAGGAGCTGCTACGCTTCCCTTATTTTTCGCAAACACCGTTTGATAACGCAGCTGGTCACTTTCTTGGGCATCTCTTTTAATGTAGGGTGGCAGAGGTATTTTTCCCAGTTTCTCTAGCACCTCGCTGAAAGTCATCTCATCGTTTTCCCATGAAAATTCTAGTATAAAGACTCCCTCTGAATTACTGACTTTTTCTGCGTAGAGGACAACATCTTCATCTGGGGTGGAAGCTGTGATTTTACCCTCTTTCCATTTCTTAGCACCACCTAACATACATTTCCAGCGCACCTGATTCTTTCTGGCTAGTTCTACGGTTATATCTCCTTCTGCCGGCTCAAGGCAAAAGACTTCTATAAGCCCTCCTGTCGGCTTATTGAAATGAATTCTAGCATTTACCACTTTAGTCTCATTTAATACCAAAGTAACCTGACTACTGAGAATATCAGTAATATCCTTGAATTCATAATCCTTAATCTTTCCAGAGTGGTAATGAAGTAGTTTGGACTCACTTCTTTTTGAAGTCGGCTTCTCAGCTATTCTTTCGGCAGGAAGGTTATAATCTAGAACGTTCATCAGCAATTTTTAGAGGGTTAAAAATAGAGGTAAAAAAAGAAGCTCTGAGACGTTTCTCAGAGCTTCAAACCTTAACTAAAACTAACTATACTATTTATGTCGGTTCAGAATGAACCTATTGAAATACAAATTTACTTTCTCTTCTTCTTATCTCCTTCACAAAAAATTATAAGTTCTAATCTTTGTACAATTCAAATTTCTTCTCCCCTACCTTCTTCACTTTTAAATCTGTTAAAAGAGGTAAAATTTCTATTAGCTCTTCCACTTGACCTCTTTTAAAATCTACAGAAACCAATGGATTAGAACTTGAAGTGTTAACTATGGAAACTTGTTCTAAATTCTCTACATCAGCTAAAAGTAGTTTCAGAGAAACTTGGTCGTAACTGATTACCTCATTTTCGAACTTCTTCTCGCTATCGTGAACATATTTCTGAATCTCAGAATTCGTTCCTTCCCCAGGTGTTAAAACTACCTTTTCACCATTCGATTTTAGAACTTCTACTTTTCCAGTGTAACATTTTACGTCCAAGAAACCATTTCTCTCTGTAACATAAAAAGAAGTTCCTAATACCTTCACTTCGCCTGCCTTGGTCTTAACCGTGAACTGATTCCCTTTTTCTACTTGAAAAAATGCTTCCCCTTCTAAACTTATATCTCGAGCATCATTGGTCATCTCATAAGAGAGTCTTGAGTACGGACTTAATTTAATCGTACTTCCATCAGGAGCAGAAAGTGTTTCTATCTGACTCGAGGACAATAGTTCTCCCGATTGGGTTTTAGGATACACAAACCAAACTGCTAGCGCCACACATGCAGCTACTGCTAGAGGCATAAGTCTTCTGATTATAGAAGGCTTTTTGAAAGGAACAACTTTAGATTCTTGAGAAATCTCATGTTGTATAGCTTCCCACACTTCAGATTTACTTCTCTTTTCAGGCACTTCAAGCGACTGAAGTAAATCGTTTATTATTCTTTCTTTCTTCAACTTATTCTAATTCTGCATACATTACAATCAATGGCACAGTTCCCCCCTTTATTTTGAAAAAAAATTATTGATTTATTTCTAGCTCGATAGTAGCGCTAGTAAAACCTGCGAAAACCCCATAACCATTCTGGATATTATTAGGAGCTGTGTACAATGACCTATCAAATCTAGTAGGCACGTAATTCACATATTCAGAATATTCTGGAGATAGCGAAAATACAGTTAGTTTGTGTAGCCCTTCAAAAGAAAAGTAACTACTCAAGAGATCTGTAGAGTTTGTCTTTATAGGTTCTGAATAGTCTTCGTCAAATCGAACACCCATAGCGCTGAATTCAAGCGGAACTTGCTCTTCTTCAATTAGCTCTAGATCTAATAAATACTCCCCTTCCTCGTCTGAATTACTTCCCCAACTTATAGTTCCGAGCAATGAAGGAGTTTCCGAATTAATGGTTGACACTGCTTGAAGGTCATTACTCAGGATCTCTATCT
>CAZTVP010000159.1:0-6024 GCA_964616995.1 uncultured Comamonadaceae bacterium | reverse complement strand
ACCGAGGAGATGATTAAGCCATGTACATAGACAAGTATTTCTTAAGAGCTTTAGAATACGGAATGCCTCCTACTTCAGGAATGGGAATAGGTATAGATAGGCTAACGATGTTTCTCACAGGAAATGACTCTATTCAGGAGGTTTTATTCTTTCCTCAGATGAGACCAGAGGTGTTCCAAACGGCTGAAGAAGAACCACAAGTTCAACTTACTGAAGAAGCAGAAGCGGTACTTAAGTCACTCACCTCAGAAGGTCAAATGATGCTTGGCGACTTAAAATCAGCAGCCGGCTTAAGCAATAAAAAGTGGGATAAAGTAACCAAAGAACTCAGAGCCGCTGAATTGATTAAGATTTGGAAAGACGGTGAGGATTTGAAGGTGGAGGTGGTTTAGGTATTAAGCCTGTCAGATTTTTGATTAGTCTATAAAAATGGTTAGTTTCCATCATTGAAACTAAAGACTATGAGATTTCTGATTCTATTACTTACTCTTTTTCCTTTTGTATGCTCAGCACAACTGATTACAAATAGTCATTTAGTATCTTCTGAGGAAGTCACGGATAATACCCAGATTCTTTGTTATAATGAGGAGCGTATAGTTTACAGAGTAGAATCTCATGTAGAAATGATCGGTGACACTCCGCTCAACTTGCCTGATGAAACTTCATTTTCACTAGTGGTATTGAACGAACAGTTAGAACTCGAAGATGTAGTTTCTATTCAAAATGGATGGTTTAATAGTGCATTATTTGATAATGATGGGCATTTAATTATTTCAGGTGGTGGTGACGGTGATTTACTTTACCAAGGACAATCATTCCAACTTCAGGGAAATGTTTTTTTTACATCGTTGGAAATAAATGGTCAGGTTAATTGGGTACAGGGCGGATATGATAACATAGGTCAGTTTCAAGAGATGATATTGAATCCTATAGATAACAGTTTTTACTGGACATCTACATTTATAAATGAACCAGAAGGTACAGTCTTTTATTTCGGTGGAGAAGAACACACTAGTCTTGGAAGTGATTTTCAATGGAATTCTAACTCCATCATTCTGAAGTTTTCAGAAGATGGAGAAGAGTTATGGGCTCGTGTAATTCAAGGAACAGGTTACAATAGACCACTTGCCTTAACTGTTGACCAGGAAGGCTCAGTAAATTTGAGCTTAAGACATCAAGCAGGAACTATAAGTTCTCCTGAAACCATACCAGAAACTTCCTTTTCAGCTGTTTTTTCTTATGCTGCCGATGGTACTTACACAGGGAAAAACTTACAGTATGATAGTCAATCAGTAAGAATAACTGATCTTTGTTTTAAAAATGATGATCTAAAGGGAATAGCTAGACTTACCTCCTTCGATTCTTTATTATTCGCAGATCAATATATTAATGCTGAATGTATTGGATCCCCAAGCTTAGTAATATTTAAAAACCTTGATCAACCTGATATTAATGATATAATTCAGTTTCATTGCACTTCGGGTAGTGATGAGCTCATCCAAAATCTATATAAAGATGAATTTGGCTATTGGCTTGTTTTTCGTCATTCCCGCCCTATAGAAACCCAAGGAATTGAATTTCTAACTGAAATCAATGATTTAGCTGTATCCTTGGTAAGATTAGATGATGAGTTTAACATCGTGTACAAAAACACATTTAACGCTCCGGGTTTAGATATTTCCGATTTTAGCTTTGCCTGTACTGCTAATAAAGTCATACTAGAACTCGTCTTTAACGGTCCTCTGAACTTAGAAGATGGCGGTCAGCTGGGAGATGACTCTTTTAGTCAGACTTATTTGTTTGATTTTGATAAGGATTCTCTGGTTAATTCAGTGGATGAAGAAGGAGGCTCTTACATTAATGTGTATCCTAATCCCTGTAATGACTTTTTATACATAGATGATTCCTCAGCTGCTTGGCAAAATGCAGAGATTTATTCGCTCAATGGTAGCCTTATTCGAAAAGAAAAATTAGAACCAACTAGTGTAGCTATTTCTATCCAAACGAGCGAACTGACTTCAGGACTCTACTACCTCTGCCTGTCTTCAGATAAGAACCGAGCTAGGAAAAACATTCTGTTTTCTAAAGAGTAAATAACACTCATGGAAAAACACTAAACCCAAATAAAAAAAGCCCAGACACTAACGTCTGGGCTTTTTGGTTAATTTAAATTGGATCTATTTAGGTTATTACATCCCTACTTTAGTGGCAGCTGCCTTAATCCTGTTGATCTGTCCTTCTTTATCCTTCACTACTTCCTGTTGCGCAGCTACTTCTTTGTCTTTTTTAGCCTTGGCTTCTCTCAGCTCCTCAGCGGTAGCTTTACTCTGCTCTATTTCTCCTCTTAAGCTCTCTATTTTAGCTTGAAGATCAACTATCTTTTGTTCAGATTCTATAATAGTCTGTTCTGCCTTGTTTACATCAGCCTCTTCCTTAGCCACGTCTTTATCTAGTTTTTCACCTTCTTTTACTAGCTTATCTAGCTCTTTTTGGCTCTTATCCTTGGCTTTTCTCTGGTCATCTAATACTGACTGGTAAACAGAAACATAAAGCTGTTTCTGATATTCTTTTAAGGAAGCTGTAGCTGCCATAGTTTCTTTGGCGTGGTCATCTGGATTTAAATAATACCCGCTCATGTTATAAAAAACATCCATTTTACATCCTTCTTCATCTTCTGAGAAAAGTGCTGTAACTGTGAGTGGAGCTTTAGCTACATCAGCCATGGTAGTATTTTCTGTGATTAAGCCACCTTTGGTTTTCTTCACTTCCGCTTGATACTTAGTTTCTAAGAAGTCTTTCCATTTTTTTTCTGCATCAGAAACGGGACAGTTCAGAACAGATGAAAATCCGTTTTGAGTCTCTTTATTGAATTTTAATAGGTCCATTTTTACCTCCATAGCCGGAGCAGATTCTAGGGCTTTGGCTATGGCATCTTCTTCTTGTGCAGTTCCTATCCATGCGGTGCAAAGTAGGATCATAAATATTGCTGTTTTTTTCATTTTCATGTTTTTGTATCTTTTAGACTTTAATAATTTCTTAAAGTCACTTTGAGGTTTTAGAGGTTATGAATTGGTAGTTAGCCACTACCTTTGCACCGCTAATATGAAGAATTCAATTTTAATATGTATGTGTTTAGCCTTTTTTTCTGAATGGGCTTATGCACAGTACCCGGGGAACATCCACAATGCAGATTTACGCGTTTGGTTAAAGAATAACTTGTATAACGGGGAGTTCAGTGATTTAGGATATAACGCTGCTCGTCAGCAGATGTATTCTTTTACGGATGAGGTGAATGGAAAAATCAACTGTATTTATACGGATTTTGAGATGAATGCTGAGTTCACCACTTTTCCAGATCCTATTAATACGGAACATCTGATTCCACAGTCATTTTATGGGAGCGCTTCTCCTATGCGGTCTGATATTCATAACATTAGACCTTGTCACCAAGATGCCAATAGTGCACGTAGTTTCTTTGATTTCGGTGAGGTGAATGATAACCAAGCTACATGGTATGGAACTAATGGAAATAACTACCAAGCAGTTTCATCTCAGCCATCTTCCTCAGACGATTACTCTGAGGGAATAGATGGTCTATGGGAACCTCAAGAAGATAGAAAAGGTGATGTAGCTAGGCAGGTGCTTTATTTTTACACCATGTATCCGACACAAGCAGGACCACTTTCAGATATAGCAGATATAAATGTTCTCTATCAGTGGCATTTGAATGATCCTGCAGACTCCGGAGAGATAATAAGAAATAACCGAATAGAACAGGTTCAAGGAAATAGAAACCCATTCATAGATTATCCAGAGCTGGCTTATGATGCTTGGTTATGGGTAGAAATGCCTGGATGTACTGATCCTACTGCTACTAATTATGACCCTAATGCTAATACGGATGATGGTTCATGCCTGTTCGGTATAGCAGGATGCACAGACCCAACTTTTTTAGAGTATAACCCTGAAGCTTCCATAGATGATGGCAGCTGCGCCATATTGGTAGTGAGAGGGTGTAGGTATCCAAATGCACTAAATTATGATCCTACTGCTAATGTAGATGATAGTGGATCATGCATTTTTGATGAGACATCATGCTTCGGAGATTTTAATGATGATGGTGCTGTGAATGTAGCTGACCTAGGAGGATTCTTAGGTGCTTTCGGTACTAGTTGTGATTAGAACGCCACAAAGAACGGATTCAACAGGTTCTCTTTATTATACCTAAGCTCTGTATAGTTTTCTGATTCCTTAATGTGATAGCCACAGGCAGAAATGACTCCATGAGCCGCTGCAGTGTCCCATTCCATGGTAGGGCCGAACCTTGGATAGATGTCTGCTTCTCCTTCGGCTATTTTTAAGAATTTCAACGAACTCCCCATAGGTACTTCTGTAGTTCCTGAGAATTGTTTTACAAAGGCTAATGTGTCTTCATTCATGTGAGAACGAGAGCAAACGATCTTCACCTCAGCATCTGCATTTTTTGAATTGGTAGCTTGATGTCCTTTAGAAACTTCCCACTGAATATCTCTAGAAGATTTATGGGCTAATTCTCTCACTTCATCATTATGGCTCATATATGCCTTCTCTTCATGTACATTTCCCCAGTAGAGCTTTTCCTGAACAGGCACATAAACTACACCTAACATAGCTTTTCCATTTTCTATCAGTGCTATGTTTACAGTGAATTCTCCGTTTCTTTTGATGAATTCCTTGGTTCCATCTAATGGGTCTACCATCCAAAAGGCCTCCCAATTCTTTCTCTCTTCAAAAGGAATTTTTGAGCCTTCCTCACTAAGAACAGCAATACCAGTTTTATCTAGATGCTTTACTATAACTGCATGAGCTTTTTTATCAGCTAAAGTCAATGGAGAGTCATCAGACTTGAGCTCTATGCCTCTATCTTCTGCATGATAAATTTCTAAAATGGCTTCGCCCGCTTCTAGGGAAGCGGTTTTGGCTATTTCTATTAATTCTTTATAATTCATTTGTAAAGTTGGATGATTGAGTAACACTTCAAAAAACCGTTAAACTCATATAATCATTCCAGCTGCCACCGTATTATAATCTCCTTCATCTACTAAAATCACAGAACCTGTAGCTCTGTTTTGACGATAAGAATCGATAAGGATTGGCTTAGTAGTTCTCAAACGAACTCTAGCTATGTCATTCATCTGGATATTCTTATCGTCCTCTTGCCTATGAAGTGTATTGATATCCACTTTGTACTGGATTTCTTTAATCATAGTACGCGCTTCATTAGAAGTGTGACGCAGAATATATTTTTTACCTGGAACCAGTGGAGTATCTCCCATCCAACAAAGCATTAAATCCAAATCTTGAGAAGGCTCTGGCTTGTTATTGGCTCTCACAAACATATCTCCTCTACTGGTGTCTATGTCATCTTCTAAAGTCATGCACACGCTCATAGGCGGATAAGCCTCTTTTAACTCTTTTGCACCGCTATTGATAGATTTTATTTTACTGGTAAATCCTGAAGGAAGCGTCATCACTTCATCTCCTACTTTAAAAACACCACTTTCTATTCTTCCTGCATATCCTCTAAAATCATGGTGCTCATCGGTGTGAGGTCTAATCACATTTTGAACTGGGAATCTGCAGTCTATGAGATTTCTGTCTGAAGAAATGTATATCTCCTCTAGAGTGCTCAGTAACGTTCTACCCACATACCAATTCATATTTTCACCTCTTTCTACCACATTATCTCCCTTCAACGCAGAAATAGGAATAAACCGAATGTCTTCTACATCGAGCTTAGAAGCGAACTGTCTGTACTCTGCCTTGATTTCTTCAAATCTTTCTTCAGCATAATCCACTAAGTCCATCTTATTCACACAAACAATGATATGCTTGATTTGAAGTAATGATGCTATGAAAGAGTGTCTTCTAGTTTGCTCTAGCATTCCGTTTCTGGCATCAACTAGAATTAGTGCTAGGTTAGCAGTAGAAGCTCCAGTTACCATGTTTCTGGTGTACTGAATGTGACCTGGAGTGTCAGCGATG
>CAZTVP010000158.1:2062-6026 GCA_964616995.1 uncultured Comamonadaceae bacterium | reverse complement strand
AAAGTGCTTGTACTTATGAAGCTATTCGGAACTTTGTTCAGTCACACACAAAATACCCGATTACTTGTCGAGAGCTTAATATTCAAGGAACGGTTTGGCTCACGTTTGTAATAGACAAACAAGGTGATATTACAGATATAGAGGTGGTGAAATCACCTCATCAAGAGTTATCTGATGCAGCAGTAAAAGGATTAGGTCAGCTTCCAAAGCTGAACCCTGGGACTCAGCGTTTACGTCCTGTAGATGTGCGCCTAGAGATTCCAGTAAGATTTAAACTTCAGTAGTTTCCTGCATGAGTTGAGTAAGCATTTCTCAAGCAGTAAAGCCCTTCTTAGACAATGATTCTGGGAAGGGTTTTTTTGTGAATAGAGTTTATAACTACCGATTTGAATTTGGTTATTGCAGATAGAACCTGTTATTAAGGAATTTACCCACCCCATTCCGATAGCTATCGGAATGCTGTACTGTTATCTAGATTACTCACTCTAACGTATCAGCAATTTACCCCTCCTTAAGCTAATTCCAATTCACAACTCTAATCGTACTCGGAGGAGAGTTTTATGGCTGCTAGATTCTCTAATCTGGTTTGCTATTTATCAGGCCACTTGTAGGCGAATTGATCAGACATCCAATTTTGCACCGCGTTAGAAACTTATGGGCTTGACTATCGTATAACATATTGTAAATACGTGAAAAATGAAACTTACATTCTATTCATTTTGTCTATTGGCATTAATTTATAGCTGCTCGGATAGCGCTGTAACTCCTGAAGATTCTAACCTTCATGAACTGGCCATGGACGAATCACAGACCATGCTCAAAGCAGATTCTGGCATGTACCAGATGGAACTAATCCTTCCTAAGACTTTGCTCTCGCCAGAGGCTAAGTTCAAGCACAGAGAAAGCTTTGGAGATGTGGAGTTATACCTCAATGAAAGTTTTCATGTATTTATTTCAGAAGAAGAAACGGATTTAGCCCATGTAAAAGAGGAACTCAATTCAGAAGTTCTTTTTAGCCGTACCTACTTAGATGAGCAGGATAATGAGCTACTCTATGAGTCTAAACTTCCAGACGGTACTAGTGTGGGATATGGATGGGTTCAGCACAGAAAAGCTGGTGAAAGAGACTTTATCATAAAAGTAAACCCACAGGTTACTTACACTAAAAGTCAAATAAGAATTATTCAGGAGACGTTAAACACGCTTAGAATTATATAATTTACGGTTATGAAAAGAATTATTCTATTAAGCATCATCTTATTGAGTCAAATTTCAGACTTAAAAGCGGGAGTGTTTGTGCTAGAAGGTGTGTATCAGGGTAAAGATGTCTATATCCAAAACCCTTTTGGGGCTGAGGGTGTAGGTTTCTGTATTTATGAAGTTCGAGTAAATGGACAGGTAACTTCGGATGAAATCAACTCTAGTGCATTTGCCGTAGATTTGAGCATGTATGAATTTGAACTAGGAGATGAAGTGGTAATCACTATTAGGTCTAAAGCTGACTGTTCTCCTAAGATTATAAATCCTGAGGCTATTAGCCCAGTGAGTAGCTGTGAGTTTGCAGACTTGACATTACTACCTTCAGGAGAATTCACTTGGAATACTACCGGTGAAAATGGAAAAATTCCATTTATTATAGAACATTACAAGTGGAACAAGTGGGTGCAGATAGGTAGTGTGTTAGGAGAAGGAAATGCTGAAAAAGCTAGCTATGCGGTGCAAGTAAAACTTCCTGCTGGTGAAAACACCATTCGTCTAAAGCAGAAGGACTACAATGGTGAAAGACTAAGTCCAGAGGCCAACGTATTTAAATCAGGAAATCCAGTAGAACTTGTCTCAGACAAGGTAAACAATGAAATAGAGTTTACTGGAAAGACGCATTACGAGCTCTTTGATTCTTATGGAGAGTTAGTGTCCACAGGTTATGATGATTCTGTGGATGTGAAGGAACTTTCTAAAGGAACCTATTACCTGAACTTCGAGAAAAGATCGGGTAAAGAGATTAGGAAAAGGTAAACCACCCTACCTAAACTGACTCGAATCTTCCGTGTTTTGCAACGCGAAATACGATTATCTTAGCCCTCATGGATAAGATAGAACACATAGGTATAGCGGTTAAAAGTCTGGCTGAATCTGAAAAAATTTTTGAAGATGTACTGGGAGTTTCTTCCTACAAGCTGGAGGAGGTGAAATCAGAAAATGTGAACACTCTTTTTTATCAGATTGGGGAGTCTAAAATAGAGCTTCTAGAGGCTACGTCTGAAGATAGCCCGATAGCCAAATTCATAGAAAAAAGAGGAGAAGGGCTGCATCATATAGCTTTTCATGTGGAGGATATCCAGAAAAAAATAGATGAGTTAAAAGAAAAGGGCTACCGCATGATTCATGATGTACCCAAAGCTGGTGCAGATAATAAAATGATAGCTTTTATGCATCCTAAAAGTTCAAATGGGGTGCTTGTGGAGCTTTGCACTGATGCAAAGTAAATCTATATAAACTCGAAATTATTCTACGTTAAGACTATGGTTATCCAATGCTTGAAATTTGGATATCCAGGTTTGAAAATATCCTACGCTGAAGCTGCGGATATCAAGGGTTGATAAGGGTAGGCTGTCGCTCAAGCTAACTCGCACAGGCTAAATTATCAATCGACTTGTTACTAATAAGCTTTTTTGATTTTCTGAATAAGGCTGGTAGTAGAGAATCCCTCGGTGATTGAAATAGCTTTTACCTCACCTCCATATTTTTTGACCTCAGCTGAGCCCACGATGTATCTCGGAGAATTCTGGTCTGTTTCTGAAGGGTCGTAGTCTGCTCCTTTTACTAAAATGTCTGGTCTCAGTGCGTTTATAGCCGCTAACGGAGTGTCTTCATCGAATAAAAAAGCCGAGTGTACCGCCTTCAATGATTGAATCATTTTTAAACGATTGGCTTCTGAATTTACCGGTCTTCCGCTACCTTTTTCTAGTCGCTTCACGGAGTCATCTGTGTTAACGGCTACGATTAATGCATCTCCTAATTCACTTGATTTCTGTAAGTAATCAGCATGTCCCACATGAAGAATATCGAAGCATCCATTCGTGAATACTACTTTTTTTCCGCTTGCTTGTAGGGCTTTTATTTCCGCTATCAGTTCTGGGCTAAGAAACATGCTTTCTTTTTTTCTGCGTTGCAAAGGAAACCGTAGCCACCAAACCTGCTACAATCATCATAATAGTCTGTCCACCCCATTGTAACCATGCCAGTGAAAGCCCTATTTCTTCTATTTCTAGTTCTGTTTTGTCCAGAAAATACCCATAAGCCACTGCCAATACTGCTACTCCTAATTTTATGAGAAGATGGTAGGTTCCTATTCCGTTTTGTGTGGGAACTACTACACCTAAACCTCCTGCTACTACTAAGAAAAGAGCAGCGTTTAAGCCGTATTCATACATGTGCATGGCCTTAAGCATGGTAATCATGCTCAAGTAGTACATTCCCCAAATGATGATGGAATAAATGACAAACTCCCACTTTTTATCTATCTGCTTGATAGAAAGAAAACCCTCTTTCATTCCCTGAAGAAAGCCCTTGACTTTCCCCCAAATGGCAGTTTGAGCTATTTTTTTCCTGAACAGCCATATTACAGCAATCATCAGCACAAATAGTGCTCCGCCCAAGTAAATCCAGAAGGGTGTTTCTGAAGCTTCTTTAGTTCCTACTCTATCTAACAGCGTAGTAAACACGTCATAATTCAAGAGAAAAGCCAGTCCTACAAAGAGCAGTAAAATAGCTGTATCTATAACACGCTCTAGCACTACAGTTCCGAACAGCTTATCTACAGGAATATCTTCTGCTTGATTTATAGCCGTGCACCTCACTAACTCTCCACTCCTAGGAATAGCCAAACTCACAAAATAGCTAAGAGAAACAGCATGGATGTTATTCCATTTTTTAGGAAAATAACCCATGGGTTCTAATAAAT
>CAZTVP010000158.1:0-2052 GCA_964616995.1 uncultured Comamonadaceae bacterium | reverse complement strand
CCACGAGCTACTATAGCTGTAAAACCCATAGACATAGAAAGGAGAACATATCCCTTATTAGAGGACTGAATGATTTTCCAGATCTTCTCGAAAGGAACTTCCCGAGATGCGAAGTATAGGATGACCAATCCTAACCCGAGAAACAGCGGAATTTTAATGTAATTCTTAATCTTACCCTACTATTTGGTTGGTTTCAGTATCGGGAAAAGCAAGCGCAGGTTTAAATCCTTTTTTAGCTTCTTCAAAGTCCATATAGCAGTAACCAATGATAATAACTATATCTCCAACTGCTACTTTTCTAGCAGCTGGGCCATTTAAACAAATCACACCAGAACCTCTGTCACCTTTAATGACATAAGTTTCTAATCGCTCACCGTTATTAATATTCACTATTTGAACTCTCTCTCCTTCTATCAGATTAGCTGCTTCCATAAGCGCTTCATCTATTGTTATACTTCCCACATAGTTCAGGTCAGCTTGAGTAACTGTAACTCGGTGGATTTTAGATTTTACTACTTGAACTTTCATGGGTGTAAAAATAGAAGTTAAACCTGAACCACAGCACAAGGAACTGAAGGCTTAGTTTACGGTTATTTTAATCTCAGTTCTTCGGTTTACTGCATGCTGTTCTTCAGTGCAGTTTACTCCGTCTTTACATTCGTTCAGGAGCTCTTGCTCCCCTTTACCAGAGGCTACTAGTTGGTCTGATTTAACGCCTTTAGACACTAGATAATCGTAAGCTCTTTTAGATCTTTTATTACTCAATTCTAAGTTATAGGCTGCTTCTCCTCGACTGTCTGTGTGAGAAGTTAGCTCCACTGTTATTTCATCATTGTTAAAGATGAACTTAGATAGTCTATCGAGTTGGAACTTGGCTATCTCACTCAATTGTGAGCTATTGTTTTCGTAAAAGATATTGCTCAGATTGAAAAACTCATCCTTAGCTATGGTAATGTTCCTACCCGTTTCATCTATCAGTTCTATAGAGTTCTCAGGATCTAATCTTTCATAAACAGCTTGATTATCTTTAACATCTACCTCTATGATGGTGTCATTTTTAAATATGTTCAGCTTCAGCTGCTTAGATTCTTCATCGAATTTAAAAGTGTACTTGGAATCTGGAGATAAGTCGCTGAATTTGAACTTACCTTCATCAGAAGTGTACGCCAGCGCTATCATCTCTCCTTCATCGGAGATAATTCTTACCGGTTCTCCTTTTCCTACATCTCCCGGTTCATTTTCAAACACTTGACCATCAATTTCCACTTGGAGAAGACTCTCATCTTCTACAGATTTAAACCCTAAGTTTTCTATTTCATCTGGATCTATGATCTCAAAAATGAACTCATTGTTCTCTCCTATTTTGATTTTCTGAACTACATTTCCATCTGGATCTGTGAGGTACAGAATAGCACAGTCTTTAATTCTAGAATCATTCTCATCTAGCTTCAGCTTGTACTTTTTAATCTGTTTATCTGATTTTAAGATGAACTTTCCTTCTAGGTCAGTTATGTCATTGTCTATTTTTCTTCCTACTCTGGTGGTTAGTATAATAGGAATATTGGAAATCCTATTTCCTGAACAAGCTAGATATCCTGTAAGCAGCAGCTTTTCTTGGATTACCTTAGGCTTTTCTCTTAACAGGAAAGGACGGTCTTCAGATGAATCTCTATTAGAAGTTAAATAATAGAACTCGGTTGATTTATGAAGTAAAAAATCATCACTAATAGAATTAAAAGGAACGCCCAGTTTTCTTGAAGACGAAAACTGATTGACTCTGCTAGAAGCATATAAGTCGAGCTGCTTGTTTTCAACTCTGGAAAAATAAAGCGAATCTTCGTAAAGTGTGGGATAAAACTCTTGAGCTCCTGTATTCACTCCTGCTGCTAACTGAACTGGTGCACTCCACGAATCATCAGGAAGTCGATTGATCAAATAGATATCAAAGTTCTTTTCACTTTTCAGATTACAGCTAAAATATATTTGATCTCCAGACTCAGTTATAAAAGGATGGACATAACTCACGTTCTTAGTTCCTTCTAACAACTCCAC
>CAZTVP010000157.1:0-6030 GCA_964616995.1 uncultured Comamonadaceae bacterium | reverse complement strand
CTATGCAGACAATCAAACTGAACAGGGAGTTCTGCACGCTAACTTCGGGTTAAGCAGTGGTGGTGAGCAGGTATTTCTGAGTTATGTGAATGAACTTGAAGAAACCATAATTATAGATGAAATTTCATTCCCTGCGCTACTCTCTGACAGTTCATACGGACGAATTTCAGATGGAAATGAAGAGTGGATAACCTTTGAGATTCCTACACCTAACGTTCCTAATGAAATAGATATAAGTACGAATGAATTAGCTGCACAAAACTTGGAAATTTCAGTGTTTCCAAATCCCACTAAGAATTTCGTAGAAGTCTCTTGGAAATCCGTTTCCCCTCAAGCTCAAGAGTTAAAAATCATATCTGCTCAAGGTAAAGAAGTATTCCAATTAGAGCAGATTTCCTCTCTTAATAGGCTAGATGTTTCATCTTTAGAAAGCGGAGTTTACTTTATCCATCTTCTAGATTCAGAAGATAATGTTCTTGAGGTAGAGAAGTTAGTTAAGGTGTAAATCGGTCTCCTAGTCTACCCAAATTTTCATTCATTATCTTCGTTACTGATACTTGATATGAAGAATATTAACTACAAACCGAAAAAGCGTCTAACACCTTGGCGTAAAGTTTCTCTAGCTTCATGGAAACCCACAGGAGATTCTTCTACCTACTGTTTGGATGATATAGATATGGAAAATGCACTTGAATTTTGCGCTGCGCAAAACATCAACATTTATTCCCTAGTCATAAAAGCATTATCACTCACCTTAGAAAAACACCCTAAAATTAATAGTACCGTTCGCTGGTGGAAAATCAGAGAAAGAGAAGATATTTCAGTTTTCTTTCACACCATAAAAGATGCAGAAACTGACGATTTAAGCGGAATTTTAATCGAAAATGGTCAAAAAAAGAGTGTTTTTGACCTAAATAGTGAGTTTTTAGCCAAAATCAGAAAAGCCAAAGAAGGAGAAAATGAGCACAATGAATCCAAGAAAATCATTGGGATTCTCCCAGCGTTTTTCTCAAAACCGCTCATGAATCTTTATGCGTTTATAGTTTATAATTTGAACTGGAATTTAGGTGCATTCAAATCTCCCAGAAATGCATTCGGAAGTGTTATGCTAACTGCCACAGGCAGCATTGGTATAGCTAAGTCTTTATGTCCTATAGCTCCTTACACCAGAGTTCCTATGGTAATCTCTTTCGGAACTGTAGAATCAAGGCCTGTAGTGATTATTGACAATCTAGAAATAAGAAAAACATCCACATTCGGATTTACCTTCGACCATCGGATAATGGATGGCATTCACTTCTCGGAATTTTTTAGCTGTTTCAAGCGTTTTATTACTAATCCAGAAACTATAGCACATGGCTAGACAACTGCATAACATGGCCACCACTCACCCAGGATTATTGAGGTGGTTTGCTTCCAAGAATCCATTTTTTGTTTTGCTTAAAATCATTCCGCTGCTCACTCTTTTCATTTGGTTAGTACGTCCTTTAAGCACTCCTAAAGTTTGGAATATCAGCTTATTCGTTCTTGGACTTATCACATGGAGTTTCTTTGAGTATGCTACACACCGCTGGTTTTATCACACCATTTTTAAGAATAAAAAAGTGCAGTGGTTTTTAGAAGCATTTCACCTTCATCACCATCATAATCTCACTGACTATCGAGTACTAAATGCGGGGCTCTTTCTAGTTTATCCATTGGGTTTGTTCTTTTGGGGAACTATGTACCTCATCACCTTTAATTTACAGCTAGCCAGTTGGTTTGGCTTGGGAATTTTAGGGTATTACTTTTTCTATGAAAACGTCCACTACTTCATTCATTTCAAGGTGTATGAAAAAGGCTATATGAAGTTCATTCAGAAATACCATCTCTTTCACCATTACAGAAAATGGAATAAAAACTTTGGTAATACCATCACTTTTTGGGATCGAGTATTGGGTACGTATGACTCAGGTTATAAAAGGTTTGAGCTCAGTGAGGAGATGAGGAAAGAGTTGATCAATCCATAACACACCTGAGACAAAATTAATAGGGAATCTTTAGGTTTATTTGTACTAACATTATGAAAACCAGAACTATAATACCAACCTCGTTTCTTTTAACTCTATTATTTTCTTTCATATTACTATCTGTAAAATCTCAGGAAAATGTAAATACTATAGATACACGGCCAGCTCATCAACTGTATACAAGCATTGGATTCGGCACCTATTCTCATCTCAACTTAAATTACGAATCACCTCACGCTAAAGTTAGATTTTACGCTATGCTTAGCTACAAGCATGGCATTGCTTTAACCAGTAGAAAAACTACAGGTTCGGGCTTCTTCTGTGGATATTTCATGGGGTATAAAGAGAACAGACTGAAAAAAGGCCCAGGTGGAGGATTGGGCATCAGCATAGCTCCTGTAAATACAAACGGTATAAAAAAGGCACTGTATACGGAGTATAGAAGGGTTACAGCAGAAGAGTTCGAATTTGATTCAGGATGCTACAGCGGCTCTAATGAAAGCGATTGGGAGGAATATAATATAAAGAACCATGAAATTAGTCTCTTACTTAGACTCAGTAAAATTGGAAAAGACAATTGGAATAAGTATTTAACTCTTGGGTATGGAATTTCCTTTAATGAAACCAGTTACACATTTGAAGGTACTTTTAGTAGACCTCGTCCAAGTAATAGAGTTTCTAACCACATCAGACAATTGATTAGACTAGATTTCGGTATAGAAATTCCTTTAATTCAACCAAAAAAGGCAAAAGCAAACTCCAAATAAGTCGAACTTCTCAAAAAAGTACTTCATTAGAGGAAAACCTTATTACTTTTGCACTGCTCTCAAGAGCAAAATGTTCATTTAAATAACTTATCAAGAAAGGTGGAGGGAAAGGCCCTTTGAAACCTTAGCAACCCTTAGTTCTCAACTAAGAAGGTGCTACGTCCTTCTCGGATTATCCGAGAACAGATAAGTCAGGAGTAAGCTCACAGCCTCTTTTGACCATCTGGAAAAATTGAGCTGCTCAAGTTTTCCAAGACCATTCTTGATGATAAAAATTAAGAATGGAAAACGACAACAAAAATTTACATCTAGAAACACAAGCTATTAGGCTTCAGTCTGAACGTACGCATCAGAGAGAACATTCTGTGCCGTTGTATTTAACCAGTAGTTTCACTTTTGATTCTGCTGAGGAAGGAGCAGCCATCTTCGCTGGGGAACACTCAGGAAACTTATACTCCAGATTCTCGAATCCAAATACAGATGAGTTCATCCAAAAGATGTGCGCTCTGGAAAAGTGCGAAGCTGGAGTGGCTACTGCAAGCGGAATGGCAGCCGTGAATACTGCACTTATGGCTCATTTAAAATCGGGAGACCATGTAGTGGCAGCAAGTGCCATTTTCGGGAATTCTAGGTACATCCTTTCTGAAATTCTGAAGGGATTTGGCATCTCCTGCACATTTGTAGAGGTAAATAATAATGAGGCCTGGAAACAAGCCATTCAGCCGAACACCAAGCTACTATTCGTAGAAACCCCTTCTAATCCTACACTTAAAATTGCTGATTTAGAATTTCTGGGTTCTCTTTGCAATGCACAAGACATCATTTACGTGGTAGATAACTGTTTTGCAACGCCAATTCTACAAACTCCAGCGGACTATGGCGCAGATTTAGTGTTGCATTCTGCTACAAAATATATAGATGGGCAAGGGCGAGTTTTGGGTGGCTGCATAGTGGGAAAAGAGGAGTTCGTAAAACCGTGTTATGACTACATCCGAAGGACGGGAGCTTCGCTTTCTCCATTTAATGCTTGGATACTTTCTAAGAGTTTAGAAACACTTTCACTTCGTATGAAAAAGCACAGTTCATCGGCCGTGAAGGTGAATGAATTTCTGAAGAATCATCCAGAAATCGATTATACCATTTACCCCCACGAGTCAGAACACAAGGACTTTTTACTGGCCAAAAAACAAATGAAATCTGGTGGCGGATTAGTGGGCTGCCAAGTGAAAGGTGGAAAGAAAAGAGGAGCACGATTTTTAAATGCGCTGGAGTGGATTTCTCTCACAGCTAATCTGGGAGATTCCAGAACCATAGCCACTCATCCTGCCTCTACTACACACTCAAAACTACCTGCCGAAAACCAGTTAGAAGTAGGAATCACACCGGGATTCATCCGCTTTTCTGTAGGGCTAGAATACCCTGAAGACATCATCAATGACATTAACCAAGCACTCGAAAAATCTATATAATGACACTTAATAATTATCAACTTACCACCCCTTTCATCTTAGAATCTGGAGAGGAAATTTCTGGATTAAACATAACTTATCACACAGCAGGAGTGCTGAATAAAAGTGGCTCCAATGTGGTTTGGGTGTTTCATGCGCTTACCGCCAATTCAAATGTGATGGAATGGTGGTCTGGCGTATTTGGAACTGGTCAAACCTTCAATCTTGAAGAGCATTTTATTATTTGTGCTAATGTGCTGGGCTCGCCTTATGGGACTTCCGCTCCACAAGGTTTGTCCTTTCCTCAATTCACCGTTCGAGATGTAGTTTCTGCTCATTTAAAGTTGGCCAAACACCTAAATATTCAACACATTCAAACGGCTGTTGGCGGTTCTTTTGGTGGTGCGCAGGCATTAGAATTTGCTTACGGTTTCAGCGGTAAAATTGAAAATCTCATCTTGATTGCTAGTAGTGCCAAGGAATCTGCTTGGGGAATAGCAGTTCATGAATCTCAGAGGCTTGCCATAGAATCTGACCCCACTTTTGGTGAACCTGGAGGTGGAGAATTCGGTATGAAGGCGGCTCGTTCTGCGGCTCTGCTCACTTACCGAACTAGCGATGCTTTTATAGCCACACAGACTGACCAAGAAGAAAAAACAGATGACTACGCTGCGGCTTCTTACATCCAATATCAAGGGAATAAGTTCGTAAAACGGTTCAATGCGCTGAGCTATTATTACCTCTCTAAATGCTTGGATAGTCATGATATAGGCAGAGCCAGAGGAGGACAAGAATATGCGCTGAGTAAGATTCAAATTCCCACGCTTGTACTCGGAATCACGAGTGATGCGTTGATTCCAGTCCAGTTGCAACGCTTCCTAGCCGATTACCTTCCAAACGCCACTTACCGCGAAATAGATTCAGAATATGGCCACGATGGTTTTCTGGTGGAAACGGTGAAAATTTCTAATGAAATTCAAGGCTTTCTCCAGCCAAAAGAGGAAACACCATTGCTAAAGAGAACTGTATTGAAATTTGGCGGAACTTCTCTGGCTAATGGTGTGCCCATAGAATCTGTGTTGAACATCATATTTAATGAACAGGAGAAAAACCCAGTAGCGCTGGTAGTTTCGGCCAAGGATGATTCTACAGATAGATTGGAGGTTCTTTATGAAAAAGCTTTATCAGGAGATTCCTATCAGAAGGAATTGAATGAGTTTTTAGCGTTGCAATGCTATGACGGGTTCCCATTTCAAGCCACGGAATTTAAAGACCGACTTATTGAAAAATTGGCGGCCATTTCTGTGTTGAATATAGAATCTGAACAGGTGAAAAATGAGATTTTAGCCATAGGAGAATTAATGAGTGCGGTGCAAATTTCAGAACTACTCAAAGTCAAAGGATTGAAAGCTGAATTCATAGATACCACTGAACTCATTTGGAAAAAAGAAGATGGAAGCGTGGATGAACCCACTTCTAAACTATTAGTGAACCAGCGATTAGAAGGGTTAGATTCTAAAACCATTCCAGTCTTTACAGGTTACATAGTGGCAGACCACAAAAGCAGAATCTCAAACCTAGGAAGAAATGGCTCTAACTATTCTGCGACTTTAATAGCATCATTTATAAATGCTTGTGAAGTTCAAAACTGGACAAACATAGATGGCGTGTATTCAGCCAATCCCAAGCACGTTCAGAACCCTACTAAAATTTCTAACTTATCATTCAAAGAGGCCAATGAGTTAGCCAACTTTGGTGCGAATATCCTTCACGCCAAAACCATTAAGCCACTCATAGATTCCAATA
>CAZTVP010000156.1:0-6064 GCA_964616995.1 uncultured Comamonadaceae bacterium | reverse complement strand
GCCCTTCACAGCTGGCTTTGACAGAATCTCCAGCATTCAAAAACTCCGCAGGAGTAGCAGCTCCAGCTAATAACACCATTCCTTTTTTAAGTTCTATTCCTTCTCTCTCAAAAATTCTTGTAGCCTCTAAAAATGAGTTCCAAGGGTTTCCTAAAATGGCATTGGTAGAACCTGCATGTTTCACTTCTCCCTTGATTTCAAGGGAAATTTTTAGATCATCTAGCTCGTTCGGCAAAGGTTTCCATTCTCCCAAGACATAACCAGTAGATGAGCAGTTATCTGCTACTACATCTTCTAGTGAAAATTTGAAATTCTTATATCTCGAATCTATGATTTCTAAAGCCACACATACTGCATCTACGTAGTTGGAGATGCCTTCCCTTTGCACCGCTCCAGGAATGTCTTTAGAAATTTTAAAAGCTACTTCAGGTTCCGCTCTAGGGTGAACGTATTTAGAAAGATCTAATGTATCACCATCTTTGAACTCCATCTGAGAAGTGAGTCTGCCCCAGATAAGTTCATGAACTCCCATCTGCTCCATTTTAGCTTTAGAAGTAAAGCCCATTTTGTAGCCCATGAGTTCCTCCCCACGGTCATAACGCAGCTTCATAGATTCTACTTGAATCTCATAGGCTTCTTTAAGCGAAATAGATTTACTATTGGATATTTGAGGTACTGCTCTCGCATGAAGTGCGGCTTGGTCTAAATGGTAAGCCACCTCTATAGTAGAGTTGTTCATTTTTCAGTTCGGTTCTAATTGGTCGGACGCAAAACTAACTGTTTCCTTCTATCTAAATTATTTCATTTTAATGTACCTCTCAACAAACTTCCTGTGGTAAACTCCTTTCCGGATTTTGCCAACACATTCAGATGCACTGCCTCTAACTTCTTGAAGTTCATCTTTTCTTCTATAATCGCTTTCAGTTCTAAAGGAGAAATTCCCGAATAAGTGTTCAAGATTAAACTTCCACCTGAACTTAACAACTCAGCAGCAGCATCTATCAATGGACTCAGATGCTTTTCTATCTTCCAGATTTCCCCTTTCGGCCCTCTTCCCCAAGTAGGTGGATCCATAATGATTAAGTCATATTTTTTACCGCGTTTTACCTCTTTCTGCGCGAATTTCAGCGCATCTTCTTTCATCCATCTGATGTCTTTTAATCCAGTAGAATCCATGTTAGATTTAGCCCGAGCTATGAGCTGGCTTATGGCCTCTACATGCGTGATATCCGCTCCTAAGGCTTTAGCCATTAGTGATGCCCCTCCTGTATAAGCAAATAAATTCAGGGCTTTTAATGGCTCTTTTCCGCGGTGCAATACACGACTCATCCACTCCCAATTAGCACTCTGCTCAGGGAAAACTCCTACATGCTTGAACTGGTTTAGCTGAAGATGAAAAGTAAGCGGTTCAGTTCTATCATAGCTTATCTGCCAGTCTGGTAACTGCCTACTCCACTTACCTGAATTAGCGCTGGACTGCTTGAATTTAGAATCCGTGAGTGATTTCCATTTATTAGCAGACCAAGCTGGTTTTCCAGTGGCCGCCACTTCAGGACGGTCTAAAACATAAGTTCCAAAACGCTCTAGCTTCCTGCCGTTTCCACAGTCTAGAAGCTCGTAGTCTTTCCATTTAGGCGCTATGACTTTACGGTGTTTCACTCGTCTTAGGATTTAGTCTCCATACACAAAGGTTCAGTGGATACTCCGTTTGTTTAGTAATAGTGTATGTCTGTTTTAAATCTCCAATTAGCGTGGTAGTCATAGGGTTGTAAATGCTACCATTGGTGAAGATGATGAGCTCTCTGTTTCCTTTTTCCTTTAGCAGTTTTCTCACTGTTTCCACATCCCAGGCCGTATATACTCCTTTCTGCTCCAGTAACTGCTCCAGATTTTCTCCTTCTTTAAATACTTCTAGATCATAATGGTAGGCAAAGTTCAGCTGTGACCAGCCTGGTGAAAGTAGGACAAGGTTATCTGTGTTTTGCACCGCTTTAACTTCTTCTACTGCACTCTTAATTTCTCTTCTGTAATAATCTCCACCAGACTCAAAGGAACGATACATGTGAATGATAAGCACCACTACTAGAATCCCTCTGAGCCAATTAACCCAAGCAAACCTGTGAATGAACGCACCAAAGAAAACAAAAACCCCCACACTATTAAATAGAATGTAACGGTCTATGAACATGGGGATTTCAAAAGAAACCTGAAACATAATCCACATGGGCACTATCCACCACAGCAGCACTGCGAGATACTTTTTAGGTGTAGAAAACAACCTGCCCATGAGGAACGCTAAACTTAATCCTATGGGAATAAAAAAAGTGTTCATGAGCCGCAGCACCATTCCACTGTTTAAGAAAGCATGAAGCTGAATTCTGAAAGAATCTTCATTAGGTGGAGCTATCCAGCCGCCTTCCTTAGACTGTATGAACTGGTTTACTAACACCAGTGCCAAGGGCAAAAACGCCACAGCCGTTCCTGTTATTACGAGGAAGATACTTTTCAACTTCTGTTTATCTTGGAAATAGAGCAGTACGGTTAAAGCCTGAATAAAAATTACGAACCACCCGAAGTAATGCGTATAAACTAGCAGCACATTAGAAAGCAATAACCACCAAGCATCTTTCTTATGGTTTTCCTCTAAACATTTTAAGAAGAATAAGAGAGAGAGACTAGTGAAAAACACCATTAGTCCGTACATCCTTAACTCCATGGAAAAATAAAAATGGTAGGATGAGAAAAGCATTAATCCTGCGCCTAGTATTCCTGCCCATAGTCCGAAAAACCGCTTTCCAATTAAATAAGTGATTCCTATGCTCAAGCTATGAAAAAACAAGGGTAATAAGCGTAACCCTTCTTCTCCAAAACCAACTACTTTAGACCAGAAATGAACCAAAATCATAAACAGCGGAGCATTAGGCCCTTCCGTACAGCGCTGAATGATTCCCCACACTGATTTTTGAGAATGGTAAAGTGTAAACGGTTCATCCAGTGCTAAATCTCTAACTCCTAAGTATGGGATTTTCCATAGAAAGGCTATCAAGAAAATAGAAAAGAAGATAAGGTGATCTTGGTATTTTGATATGAATTGTTTCACGCGCGGTGCAAAAAAATGAATAATTTACCCATCATATTCCTACGAAGGCATAAATCCTAAGAAATTTGGATACTAAACACAAGAAAAAACAGGGTAAAAAAGGAGAAGAGCTAGCTGCCAAGTTCCTTATAGAAAATGGCTACAAGATCAAAGCGCAGAACTGGCGTTACCATCCTTATGAGATAGACCTTATAGCTACTAAAGATGGGTTTATGATTTTTATAGAGGTGAAACTTAGAGAGAATAATGACCTGCTAGAACTCTGGGAAACCGTAAGTAAAGGACAGCAGAAAAGAATCATAGCGGCTGCCCATGAATACCTGCTGCTGAAGGACTTAGATGTGGAATCCAGATTTGATATCATAGGAGTTAGAATTACCCGCGGGAAAGTAAACATAGAGCACTATGAAGATGCTTTTCATCCTTAAAGCGGTTGGAATCATTGCACCAGATACGTTAGTTTCTTACATTCGCGTTAGAGAATAAACCAGTGAATATTAACCAAGCCATACAAGACTTACTATACGATCACCAGTGCGTGATTTTGCCTGAGTTTGGTGGGTTTGTGTCTAATTATAAAGCTGCGTTTATTCATCCTAAGAAGCAGATGGTTATGCCTCCTTCTAAGCACATTTCTTTTAATGTGAATCTGAAAAATAATGATGGCCTGCTAGCCAATTTTATTTCTCAGAAAGAAGGTATTTCGTATGAAGTGGCCATGGATTTTGTAAGCAGCACCATAGCTGAATACGAAGATGAGCTATCGACTCATAAGCGTCTTTCGCTAGACGGAATAGGCTGGATTTCTGTTAATCAAGAAGGAGCCTTAGAGTTTTCTCCGGAGGAGACTCATAATTTTCTAACCGAAAGTTTTGGGCTTCATCCAGTGTTTTTACCTACACTAACAGAATTAGCTGGTGAACAAGAGCAGCCTGCAGAAGAAGTTGTACAGGAAGAACCTCAACAAGTAACTCCTGTTATAGCGCTTAACCCAGAAGTTAGACCAAGCAGAAGAAAGTGGATAGCTGCTGCAGCATTGGTTCCACTGTTTATGTTTCTCGGAGGAGTACAACTTCAGCAGAATTCTGCTCACATTTCTTCTTTTTTCTCTAGCATTTGGCCAAGTGGAAGCACAGCTAAAACCGCCAATTTTATCCCACGGATAGAAGGTGAAAAACTGTGGTTCAAGTACGATGATTCTAAGAGTGAATTAGCTCTTGTAGTAGAACAGAATCCTGAGCTTCAGTCTGTGTTTTATTCTTTTGAGAATGGGAAAATTAGTCCTGAGGGAATGAAAGTGAACTTAGGCTCTGAGACTTCTGCTTCTGGTTCTGAAACTTTTTCAAGTAGTTCTTCAAGCTTTGAACTCTACTTCATTGTGGCTGGGTGTTTCCAAGAAAAATCCAACGCTGATGGCCTGGTAAAAAAGCTAAGAAGAAAAGGATTCGATGCTGGAATATTCGGTAAGAAAGGAAAACTTCACATGGTGTGTTATGGAAGCTACAACAATAGAACTGCAGCTAAAAATGCACTTTCTGAAATCAAAAGTTCTGAGAACGCTGGAGCTTGGTTAAAGAAACATTAAGAGTCTTGTCTCTTCTTGTAATAACATCCTAATTGGTTCAAATTTGCACCGCGAAAACTAATCCCATTTCAATGATTAAATCTATCCCACTCCGATTAGAAGACTTAGCTGGAATCAAGAATCTGATTTTTGATTTTGGTGGAGTTCTGTTTGATATAGATTATGATGCTCCAGTAAGGGCTTTTGACGCACTTGGCGGAAAGGGGTTTGATGCCATATACGCACAAAAAGCACAGACTCCACTCTTTGACCAGTTAGAAAAAGGAGAAGTTTCTAGTGCATACTTCTATGATGAAATAAGAAAAGCATTAGGTGTAAACCATTCTAATGAAATATTAGAAGAAGCATGGCACACCATTCTGCTAGACATCCCGAAGGAGCGTATAGATATGATTTACAAGCTAAAACCTCATTTTAACACCTATGTTTTTTCTAATACTAATACTATCCACGTAGCGGAATTTGAGAAAATAGTAAATAGAGCTATGGGCTTGGACTACTTTAAAGGAGCATTTAAAAAAGTGCATTATTCCAATGTTCTGGGGTTCAAAAAACCGTATCCAGAGTCATTCATTAAATACTGTGAACAGGAGGGTTTAAAACCATCTGAAACATTCTTCATAGATGATAGCGTTCAACATGTAGAAGGTGCGGAAAAGGCTGGTTTAATGGCATATCATATAGATGTGACTCAGATGGATGTTAGAGAGGTTTTTAGAGGGGTGATAAGTGAGTTAAAGTCATAAGTCTGAAAAAATGTCAACCGCGGATTCAATTATTGACAACAATTTAAATGAGTCTAATTCTAATGATGTAATTCTTCATTCTAGAAAGTCGATTTTTCTACTGACTTTATTAGCATCTCCATTTATGGGTTTTGTTCTTTATGCGTTCAACTTGATTAAAGTGCAGAAAAAGGAATCGATAATTGGACTGCTGATTTACTTTACTTGGAGTTACATTTTTGCTGTATTCCCTTTTTTCGGCTTTGAAGAAATAGGTAGCTTTCTAATTTACTCAATCGGAAAAATCATTCTCGGTTTCCTTCTTATTGGCCCTTTGTGGAAATTGAACTTTAACACGGAAACGTTCACTGAAAAATTCTCTCTGAGAATATTCTTAATGCTAACGGTGCTCTATTACACTTATTCCCTAGCTCCGCTGATAATCCAACACTTCGAAAGGAAGGGCTTTGAACCTGCATTTTATATTCCAAGCATAGGAGGATATTTTGTTTTTATCCTTCTACTTATTCTTGTCTTTCTTTATTTCATTTATTTGGTAATCAATACTATTATAAAAAAATTAAGCGTTAATTCTTAACCATTACTTAGACAAAATCTTATTACTCTTCTTATACATCTGCACAAACTGAAGAG
>CAZTVP010000155.1:0-6075 GCA_964616995.1 uncultured Comamonadaceae bacterium | reverse complement strand
ATAAGGCGCAGGAAATTCTTGTACTGTCAGATTTGTTATTACAGTAGAATCGCACCCTTGAGCGGTTGCGTTTTCATAGGTGTAAATATACTGACCAGTAGTAGTGTAGAAGTTTCCATCCTCATTATGGACTCCTCCAAAGCATAGGTCTATAAACTGCTCGGTAACTATCTCATCAAAGTTTAGAACTGTGGTCAATAAGGAGTCACAGCCGTCTAGAGTTTGAAGTAAGTTGGTATAAGTTCCTTCCGCAGAATAAGTGTTTCCACCTACAGTATAGGTAGAGCCTTCACATGTAGTGATATACTCTGTATGCTCTATAGCAGGTGTTACAGTTAAGTTTGTAATAACGGTAGAATCACACTGATTAGGAATCGAGTACGTGTAGCTGTAAGTACCAGAAGTCGTGTAAGTATCTGTGCCCTCTGTATAACTCTGACCTTGACATATTTCAGCATCTATAATAGTATCCGCTGGTGGAAGATACACCACTATGTCAGCAGTTACCGTGGAATCACAGCCATTAATGGATGTTAATGGGACAGTAACAATTTGACTGGTAGTGTAAGTAATTCCATTGTATTCTACTGAATTACAACCTTCTACAAAGTCAGTTTCATTACTAAAATCATCAGGTTCGTCCAGTGTTACATCATTAAAAGTCTCACATCCATCTGAATCTGTAACTTGAACAGTGTATACTCCTGCACACAGGCCATTAAATGTGTGAGGTACAGAGGTGTTGTTTTCTTGACTAACTATGGTACCGCCATCATCTAGAAGAGTATATGTGAATGGAGCCACACCGTTCCCAGAAACTTCTAGCCAACCATTACATACACCGAAACATAAAGGATCTAAACTAGTTAAGTCCGGATTTTCACAGCAGGAGGCTGAGGCGGTTGAAGATTCTTGCGGGTCTGTTAAACAAGCTGGAGAGCCCCATGATCCTGTTTCATAATCTCCATTTGAATTTACCACCATATTAAGAGATGTGCCAAGCATATTGGGAGGACAGTCCGCTACAGTAATTTGCCAGCAAAAAGTCCATGGGCCCTCACCACTATCTCCAAAGTTATTTCCTGGTATATTATCACCATTTCTGTCATAACCAAAACTAGCTCCTACTGTTATTCCACTGCCGCTAGTAGCTGTTATGCTATTTACCCAAAGCCAGTTACCAGCACCATCCGAACTAGGTGGAATAGCTGTGGGTATTAAAGTCGTAAGATCCCAACCTGGACCTGGTTCTGGAGTTACTGAATGAAACCAATTTACAGCATCTTGATTGTAATTACTTACAGTGTAACAGAATTCTACGACTTGTCCTGCTTCGTACTGCCCAGCGGTTGGAGGTGGGTTTACCGTTAAAAAATCTGAGACCACACAGGTTTGAGCTACTAGCTGATTCTGAATATTCGAGAATAAAATAGTAGTAGAAAGCAGCACTACGTACTTTAAAATACAGAGAGAGATTCTGCTATGATTATTATCCGAATAGATGGTTAATTAAAGTTGGTAAAGGTCGTGGTAAAGATAAGCAAAATAATGGTTCTAAACGGTTTATCATGTCGAAGAAGTAATTGAGTAAATCTTAGATTAGATCCTTTTAGACTTGATAACTTGCTCTATCTTTGGACAAAATTTAGAAGTTGATGGAAATCCCGAGTACATATAACCCTCAAGACACTGAGGATAAGTGGTATAAGTTCTGGCTAGAGAATAATTATTTCGAGTCTAAACCAGATGGAAGAGAGGCATATACAGTGGTGATTCCACCACCTAATGTTACAGGGGTGCTTCACATGGGTCACATGCTGAACAATACCATTCAGGATGTACTTGTGAGAAGAGCCAGAATGCTGGGAAAAAACGCCTGTTGGGTTCCAGGTACAGACCATGCTTCTATAGCTACTGAAGCCAAAGTAGTAAAGAGGCTGAGAGAAAAAGGAATTAAAAAATCTGATATTGGTAGAGATGAGTTTCTGAAGCATGCATGGGAATGGAAAGAAGAATTCGGGGGAATAATTCTGGAGCAGTTAAAAAAGTTAGGAGCTAGTTGTGATTGGAGTAGGACTTCATTCACCATGGATGAGGAGTATTATGATGATGTAGTAAATACCTTTATTAGACTCTTTGATAAAGGTTTGATATACCGAGGAGAGCGAATGATCAACTGGGATCCTAAAGCACTCACCGCACTTTCTGACGAAGAGGTGATTTATAAAGAAGTGAATTCTAAATTATATCATGTGCGATATCAAATTTTAGAATCAGATGAATACGTAACCATAGCTACTACTCGTCCTGAAACTATTTTAGGTGATTCAGCCATTTGTATTCATCCTGAGGATGAAAGATACACGCATCTACATGGTAAAAAGGCCATAGTTCCATTAGTGAACAGAGAAATTCCGATCATTCTAGATGATTATGTAGATATGGAATTCGGAACTGGGTGCCTGAAGGTTACGCCAGCACATGATGTAAATGACTTTGATTTAGGAGTTAAACATAACTTAGAAACCATCAACATTATGAATGCCGATGGTACATTGAATGAAAATTCTACGTTGTATGATGGAATGGACAGGTTCAAGGTTAGAAAGCAGATTCAAGCTGATTTAGATGAAGCTGGAAGCTTAGTGGAGGTAGAATCATATAAGAACAAAGTAGGTTATTCCGAAAGGACTGATGTGGTTATAGAGCCAAGACTTTCGCTGCAGTGGTGGGTTAAGATGGAAGATCTGGTAAAACCAGCTATAGAAAGCGTGGCCAAAGAGGATATTAAGTTCTATCCGAGTAATTATGTGAATACCTATAATCACTGGATGAAGAACATTAAAGATTGGTGTATCAGCCGTCAGCTTTGGTGGGGACATAGGATTCCAGCTTGGTTTTATGGAGAAGGTGAAGATGATTTTGTAGTAGCTAAAACTTCTGAAGAGGCGGTGCAAAAAGCAATAGAAAAGACAGGGAATCAAGCATTGCGCAGCGAAGACTTAAAACAAGATGAAGATGTGATGGACACATGGTTCTCCTCATGGTTATGGCCTATATCCGTGTTCAATGGTTTAAAGAGTGAAGAAGAAATAGGGTATTACTATCCTACAGCTGACTTAGTAACAGGGCCGGATATCATCTTCTTTTGGGTAGCCAGAATGATTATGGCAGGTTATGAATACAAGGACGAAAAACCATTCTCAAATGTGTATTTCACTGGTATAGTCAGAGATAAGCTAGGAAGAAAAATGAGTAAATCCCTAGGTAATTCACCTGACCCATTAGAGCTGATAGAAAAGTATGGAGCCGATGGAGTTCGTGTAGGATTACTCTTAACTGCTCCGGCTGGAAATGATATTCCTTTTGACGATAAACTGTGTGAACAAGGAAAAAAATTCTCGAATAAAATATGGAATGCCTTCCGACTTGTAAAAGGATGGGAAGTAGATGAAAACAAAGCTATGTCAGCTGAATCTATCACCACGGTGAACTGGATGAAAGCTAGATTAGGAGCTGTTTTAGAAGAATTAGAAGATAGCTTTTCTAAGTTCAGATTATCGGAAGCGCTCATGACTTCTTATAAATTCATTTGGGATGATTTGTGCTCATCTTACCTAGAAGCAGTAAAACCACCTTATGGAGAAAAAATAGATGCTGAAACCAGAGATATAACTATTTCCTTCTTTGAAGAAGCGTTAAAAATCATTCATCCGTTTATGCCATTTTTAAGTGAAGAAATTTGGCAGAGATTAAGAGAGAGAGAAGCTAAAGAAGATGCACTTATAGTAGCCAAATGGCCAACTGGATATGATAAAAACACCAGGCTGGAAGCCGAATGGCAGACGCTAAACGATATCCTTACTGATGTAAAAAATCAGCGAAATCAGTATGGGATTAGTCCTAAAGAAGCGCTTAAAGGTTCAGTTAACGTGAGTGGAAAACTAGAGAATGATTACTCTTTACTACTAGGTAAACTCGGTAACTGTAGCATAGAAATTATCTCAGATAACAGTGACGCTGAACCAAGAAAAAATGGAGTAGTTTCTCTAGAGCTTGGAGATAAATTAAAAGAAGAAGAGAAAAAGAATCTAGAGAAGGAGCTGGAGTACAGTAAAGGATTCGCGGTGAGTGTAGAGAAGAAGCTTTCAAACGAACGGTTCGTGAATAATGCTCCAGAACAAGTGGTAGCTGCAGAACGAAAAAAATTAGCAGATGCTCAAGCTAAAATTGAGCAAATAGAACAGAAACTAAAAACCCTATAAACCATGAAGTTAAGACAGATAACTCTATTTCTTCTAGCCAGTGTTTTAATACTGGTAGGATGTAGAGAAGATTTTGAAGACCTCGAATACGGGGACTGGAAACCCATAACGGCTATACCGTTAGTGAATTCCACCATTACCGTAGATGATGTCCTCACAGAATTAAATCATCCTGAAGAAGTACTTATTCTAGATGATGGTGTGGTAGCACTTAATTATAAGGGAGAACTATTTTCATTTAACGCTTCTGACATCCTTGAAATTCCGAATCAGAACTTTACAGAAACGTTAACACTTACCCAAAGCGAGGCTGATGATCTGGAGATGTTCGGTACACTTGATCCGTCTCCTGCTAACTACGCTTTTAATCTGGATTTAGATCCACTAGAAGCTTCTGTGTCAGAAATCAAGTTTCTTTCAGGAACACTAGAATTCAGTCTTACCAGGGAACAAGATGAAAATTTTAGCGGCACAGTTTCTATAGAACAACTTACAGATGAAAATGGAAATATTCCTGAAATAATATTCAATGGTGACCAGCCTGTAGGGCAAGCAGAAACTGTAGCGCTTGACATAAGTGGTTATAAACTGAATCCACTAATCGAGTTCGATAATCAAATCAATTTCGTAGCAGATGTTTCCTATGAAAACAATACTATGAATACAGCTATGGGCGGAGATTTCATAACTGCAGGTCTTGTTATTGAAGATGTTCAGTTTGAGCATATCATAGGAGATTTTGGAGATGTTTCTTTATCTGAAGATGTGGAAACGGTGTCTGTAGATTTATTCAGAAATGTGGAAGAAGGAAGCTTTGCACTGACTAATCCTAGTTTTGAATTATTCATTACTAATTCATTTGGTTTTCCGGCAGAAATAGACCTAGGAAACATTACTGCCACTAATGAGAATTCTGGAGATGTAACAAATTTGAATTTAGGTGTAATTGACCTTGAGGGTCAGGCAGAATTGGGAGGTTTGCCAGAGGAAGCCACATTTGAGTTCAATGAATCTACAGGGCTAGATGTATCTTCATTCTTTCAGCCTGCTCCGCTTCTTGTAGATTTTGATATAGCAGCTACTGCTAATCCAGATGGTTCTCCTCCTCCGAATGATTTGAACTTCATTACTAATGAAAGTTCTTTTAAAGTAGACATTGATGTAATCCTTCCGCTGGAAGGATATGTTCTTGATTTGGGGGTAAGAGACACGGTAGCTTTAGGACTTTCGTTTGAACAGTATGAACAGATAGACTCCATAGAATTCAGACTAGAAATGCTAAACACCTTTCCGTTAGGAGTAGCATTTCAAGCCTACTTTCTGGACAGTTTAAATACGGTTACTGATAGTCTGTTTATGGATCAAGTGATGGTCATGGAAGCTGCCATGACAGATTCTGATGGGAATGTAACAGGACCAACTTCTGCTGTTAATTTCATTGCGCTGGACGCTGAAAGGTCAGAAAATTTGCAGCGCACAAAATCCGTAGAAATCAAAGCCCTATTCGACACACCGAATTCTGAAAACGGTGATGTTATAAGAATCAAAGAAACCCAGGAGGTAGATTTAAAACTAGGAGCTAAAATCTTTGGAAATATTGAACTATGAGAAAATTAATTAGTCTTTTAGCCATCGTAGTATCAGTATCTGCCATGGCACAAGTAAACACCTACTATCTCAGTGACTGGAATGCACAGGGACAGTGGAATTATAATCCTGCCGTGCAAAGCAAGGAAAAGGTTTATCTCTATCTTCCTGGCCTCGCTGGTTTTCAGACTAGTTTTGGTCACACAGGTTTTAGCTATTCAGA
>CAZTVP010000154.1:0-6085 GCA_964616995.1 uncultured Comamonadaceae bacterium | reverse complement strand
CTCCTACACCATTATCAGCTTTTTCAGAGTGACCTTGTACTTCTATACTCCAGTTTGGATTAGCCTTTAAGATTTCGGCTAAGTGGTCTAGTTGAGCTTTACCAGCATCCGAAATTTCCTCTCCCTCGTAAGGAATTTGGTCTAATGTGAATACCGTAGTGTTACCAGTAGAAATTCCTTGAAGCACGTTATACTCCCAAGTTCCTGGCTCGTAGTTTAACACTCCTTCTTTTCCTTCCATAGAAGTAAGTTCATCTTCTACTTTTTTAGCAGCGTCATCAGCCATTTCACCAGCTTTGTCAGCCATTTCTCCTGCCTTGTCAGCAGCGTCATCTACCATTTCACCAGCTTTGTCAGCGGCATTGTTAGTAGCTTTTTTAGTTTCACCTCCACACTGAGTGAAAAGTACAGTTAAGCACAGTCCGAGTAGGACAGTAAAAACACTTTTTAAGTTGTTCATTTTGTAAATATTAGATTTGATTGATTTTCATTTTTTGCACCGCGAAGGTACTATTATTCCGCATTTAGACTCAATGAATTTAAATAAGTCACATGATGTGTCTTTAGCTCTTATTCACCGTCTAAAGTTTGGATTTAATTACTTTCGCATAAAATCAATTTACATGAAGAGTTTACGTGTTATTATCTTCTTATTATTCTTAGCTGTAATCAGCTCCTGTGTTACTAATCCTGTTACCGGAAAAAAACAGTTCGGAGTGGCTTCTTTTGAAAAAGAGAAGGCTATGGGTGCAGAATATGACCCGCAGATAGTAGCTGCTTATGGTTTATACCAAGACGAAGAAATTCAGAATTATATCAATAGTAAAGGTCTAGAAATGGCCAACATTTCTCACAATCCAGATTACAACTATGAGTTCAAAATCATGGATTCTCCTGTTGTAAATGCATTCGCGGTTCCGGGAGGTTATGTGTACTTCACCAGAGGAATAATGGCTCACTTTAATAATGAAGCAGAGTTTGCTGGTGTGTTAGGGCATGAGATTGGTCATATTACAGCTAGACATTCCGTAAAGTCTCAGAGAGATGCTATACTGGCTCAAGTTGGTGTAATAGCTGGAGCCATAGCTGCGCCACGTTGGGTTAATCCGCAATCGGCTTCTCAAGGTGCTCAGCTTATGCTTTTAAAATTCGGTAGAGATGCGGAATCTCAGTCGGATGAGCTGGGAGTGGAGTATTCTACTAGAATAGGTTATGATGCTCAAAAGATGGCTATGTTCTTCAATACGCTAGCTAGGAAACAAGCAGAAGCAGGAGTTTCTATTCCTGAGTTTCTATCCACCCATCCAGACCCTAACAATAGGAGAGAAGTAGTGGGGCAATTAGCAGCAGCATGGAAGCAGCAGCTGAACTTAAACGACCCTAAGGTAGGAAGAGATTCTTATCTAAGAATGATAGATGGATTAGTGTATGGGGAAGACCCTAGACAAGGATTTGTAGAAAGTGGAGCTTTCTATCATCCCGAGCTTGAATTTGAATTTGATGTCCCACAGGGATGGAATCATCAGAATAGTCCACAGCAGTTTCAGATGGCTCCAGAAGATGGTTCTTCTATGATGTTTTTAACGCTTGCACAAGGTTCTACGTTGGCTGAAGCGTATTCTAATACTGTTCAGCAGTATGGCTTGAATGTTAGCGAAGACAGAGAAACTTCTTACAATGGTCTGCCGGTTAAAACGCTTATTGCAACGCAAAATCCACAGCAAGGACAGCAAGCAGAAGCAGACCCGATAAAAATTAAAATGTCACTCATAGAGTACAATGGGCTGGTGTATAATCTTGGAGGATTGACTACGACCAGTGCTTTTTCTAGTATGCTGCCTACTTTCAATTCAGTGATGGAGAGTTTTAAACCACTGAATGACCCTGTAATGCTGAATAGACAGCCAGAGAAGATCAAGGTGAGAAGTGTGAACCAAGCTGGAACATTTAGTCAAGTAATGGGTGGTTTCGGAGTTTCTTCAGCTAGAATGGAAGAAATGGCCATTCTAAATGGGATGCAGCAGAGTGACCAACTTACAGCGGGAATGCTGATTAAAACTGTAGAATAAATGACTGAACCTAACTGGGAAGCAGTAAAGGAATACACAGATATTACCTTTAAAAAAAGCGGTAATGTAGCTAGAATAGCATTCAATCGCCCAGAGGTGCGGAATGCTTTTAGACCTCACACTACGAGTGAGTTATACGATGCTTTTTATACGTGCCATGAAGACCCTTCTGTAGGAGTAGTAATTCTGACTGGTGAAGGCCCTTCCCCTAAAGATGGAGTTTATGCCTTCTGCAGTGGAGGTGACCAAAAGGTGAGAGGTGAACGCGGTTACGTAGGAAATGATGGAAACCATAGACTTAATATTTTAGAGGTACAGCGTCTTATCAGATTTATGCCTAAAGTGGTTATAGCAGCTATTCCTGGTTGGGCAGTAGGAGGAGGACACAGTTTACATGTGGTCTGTGACATGACTTTGGCCAGTAAGGAACACGCCATTTTCAAGCAGACAGATGCAGATGTTTCCAGTTTTGACGGTGGATATGGCTCAGCTTATTTGGCTAAAATGGTTGGGCAGAAGAAAGCCAGAGAAATTTTCTTTTTGGGTAGGAATTATTCTGCCCAAGAAGCCTATGAAATGGGAATGGTAAACGCGGTAATTCCTCACGCTGAGTTAGAATCTACTGCGTGGCAATGGGCACAAGAAATCCTTGGCAAATCTCCTACGGCTATCAAAATGTTGAAATTCGCTATGAACCTTACGGATGATGGTATGGTAGGTCAACAAGTATTCGCTGGAGAAGCTACACGCTTGGCTTACATGACAGAAGAAGCTAAAGAAGGTAGAGATGCTTTCTTAGAAAAAAGACCTCCCAACTGGAAAAAAGACGGTTGGATAGCATAAAGTGCGAATGAGGTTTTTACTCATAGGTTTTCTCTGCATATCGTTTTTCTCTGTTCAAGCTCAGTCTAAAGCAGAATATTCTGACTGCATTACCAAGGTAAATAACCTTTATGATATCAGAGAGTTAATCCCTCTGTATGACGGAACTACTGTTTCTGTTCGTATCAAGCACAATCTTAGTAAATCTGCCATTGTATTAGAAAAGTACAATGATTCTCTACGTGTAATTCAGAAAAGACAAATAGTCCTACGCGGTGACTTTATTAATTTTTCAAGCTACGACCTTAGGGATATTCAAGTGCTCTCTAACGAAGATTACTGTTTCATTTTAATGACGGAGAGAAATGAAAAGATTCTCACATTATATGGAGTTACAGTAGGGCTGCTTGATTTTGAGGAGGTTTCAGCACCTAAGTCATTACTGAAAATGAACCAGGGAAAGCTATACGAAACCAATATAAGACTGCCCTATGATGGTTACTTTTATGCAATTATGGATGATTATGCCAATGTGGTTATTACCGGAGTAGAGTCTAGAGCAGATGTGTTTAAGAAGAAAAACAGCAAGCTGGATAATGAAGTCAAGGTGATTCATGCTGCTTTTGATTGTGAGCTGAATGAAATTTGGAAAAAAAGCAAATTACAGTCCTACTACTCAGAGTTTGAGGTGATGCCTGGAGTGATTTCTAGTACAGAGAGCATTTATTCTTACCTAGATAGAAATACGAAAACTGGCCTTTCATATAAGTATGATTTTAACCTCGTTCACATAGACACTTCTAATGGTGATACGCTTGCTATCCAACCGATAAAAGACTTGGATGAAGGCTGGGTGAATGATATCTCTTTATTTCAGACTACAAATGGACTCGGACTAGCTGGAGGTTTTTATGAACTGAATCAGAAAAATTCCAAAGGGTTAGTTTGGGCTGAGGTACAGTCTATTTATGAATCTGAGGTTGTACTATCTAATTATGAATATTCTACGGAGCAGATAGTAAAAGCTTCCTATTTCAATGCTAAAAAAATAGGGAAGGAATTGTCCAAAGGGTTAATCCCAGAATTACCTCATTTTACTGTAGATGAATTGTTTATAGATGATGATGTTCTAATCGTAGGACATTTTATAAGTAAAAAATCCAGTCATCATTTCAGGCATAGGCATTTAGAAAACTTCGAGGGGAGAAATAGAGATGAGAGTAATGCTCAGAGTTTACAAGGTGGCACCATAGCTGTCTTTAAGCTGCGCAAAACATCTGAATTAGTACATGCTGAAATAATTCCTCGTTGGTTCAAGTTGCCTCTGGCTTACATCAGACCTAGAGTATTAGAAGTAGATGGAAAACAGAAATTACTTTTTAATAATCATTCCAGTTATAACAGCTTGGAAATTCAAAAGGTAGGTTATTCCATGGAATTAAAGCCTTACTTGATGGATTTAGATTCATATCAGATAAAACCAGTAAAAGGTAAATCTGGCTTTATGATGTTAGAAGCTTCTGCTAGGAAGGAGAACTCTATTTGCTTTCAGAGTATGTTCGGTGCTGATGGATGTATCCGCTTAATGCGATTAGACTTTTAGTCTTCTTCCAGATAATCAGTATAAAGAATTCCGTTTAAGTGGTCTATTTCATGTTGGAAAATAACGGCTGTAAAACCACTTACTTTTTCTGTTTGTTCTTCTCCTTTTCTGTTCAAGTAATGGATTTCAATTTCCATGGCTCTAACCGTTAAAGTGTCTGAGCGATTAGGAATAGAAAGACAGCCTTCTCTACACGGTTGTTTCTCTTCTGAATAGGACGTGATAGTAGGGTTAATGTACACTTCGAATGGGTAGTCCAATTTATCAAATCGCTGAACCCAAATGATATTTTTCAAAATACCAACTTGAGGTGCGGCTATTCCTACTCCATCATTTATGCTGTCTCTCACTGTAGTGTAGAGCCGGTCTATGAATTGGTCGAGTACTTTATCTTTTCTATAGAGAAGTACATCTTCACTCTTTTTTCTAAGAAGAAGCGAATCAGAAGTATTGTCAATTTTCCAAACGCGCATGGCTTGGTCTGCTTCTTCTCCCATAATAGCATACACTTCACTAACTTCAAAGTTTGGAGACCTTTTGGCTAAGGTGTTATAGCCATTGAAATTACAGCTCCATAAACCAAAGGAGAGAACTAAAGAAAAGCCTATGACCTTTAGTCCGCTCATTATTTCTTCTTGAACTTATTGATGGCGTTTCTAGTGAAATCACTTAGCACAAGAATCCCGCTCATTTGTGCTCTTTCAGCTAATAGTTCATCCCAGTGTTCAGTTCCTTGCCAGAAAATTTGCTTCAGCAAACGCATAGCCTCAGGATTACTTCCTGCTAGTTTTTCAGCTAGATTTTGCACCGCGTCATCTAATTCTTCAACAGAATCAAATATTTGAGCATACAAGCCTTTTTGAACCGCCCACTCAGCCGATTCCCATTCTGTAGCATTTATGGCTAACTGACTCATGGCTGATGTCCCAATTTTACGCTCTACAGCTGGCCCCACTACGAACGGCCCTATGCCCACTGCCAACTCTGAAAGTTTAACTGCTGCATATTTAGTGGCGAAGCAGTAATCCACAGCACTTGCCACTCCAACACCGCCACCTACGGCTTTACCTTGCACACGTCCTATGATAAGTTTCGGGCATTTTCTGCAAGCATTAATCACATTAGCGAATCCTGAGAAAAATTTCTTTCCAGTAGCTTCGTCATCTATGGCTATGAGTTCATCAAAGCTAGCTCCAGCACAGAAAGCCCTGTCTCCAGCGCTTTTCAAAATTATGACTAATGTGTCATCATCAGTTCCTAAAGAGGTGATGGTTTCAGCTAATTCAGCCAAGATGTTTCCTGGTAGAGAATTACTGGCTGGGTGATAAAATTCGATAGTGGAAATATGATTTTCCTTAGTGACTTTTACGTATCCGTTTTTCATAGGGCTAAAGTAAAAAAGCCTTCAATTCTAACTAGTGAAATGAAGGCTTTTAAAGTTATTTTGTAATCCGATTATCTATTTTCCATAGGCACATAATCTCTCTTGTTAGCGCCTGTATAAATCTGTCTAGGTCTTCCGATAGGAGCTCTATCTTCTACCATTTCTTTCCACTGAGCGATCCATCCTGGAAGACGTCCGATAGCGAAC
>CAZTVP010000153.1:0-6102 GCA_964616995.1 uncultured Comamonadaceae bacterium | reverse complement strand
TATGAAGCCCATTGAAGGTCCATATTCTGAGTAGGTCCTTCTTCAAAAAATAGATACTCATCCATTTCTATAGGAACAGAAAAAATTCCACCAGGAAAAAAAGAACTCCCTGTAATAGTTTCTAATACTTCAGCTGCAGCAGCAGAAGCGGCAGATACCTGTGAAACATGAGCTGCATGAGGTGCTGTGCCGATAAACTTTTTGTTGTAGGGCCACCATTTCTCGGCAAGTATCCATCCTACACCCGCAGCTGTACTATCTGTTACTCCATCTATTATATTTCCTAATAAATTTTCCTGATCTAGATTATCATGAGTGAGCCATGACTTAACTTTAATCTTATGCAAATGTTCCTGCTGATCACCTACTAATGGATCTTCATCACCAACAAGTTCTATGTAATCAGAAATTAATGGTAATCCAGAAGGACTATAATTAGGAAGCTCGCTATCTGAAGATTGTCCTTGCTGAGCCATATATCTTATAGCAGATACTGGTCTAATGTAATCAAACCATGCTTTATTACTGAAGGTGGCTATCATACAATCATGTAACGCTCCTCCTAAAGTGAAATAACTTTTCACATCCCATTCTAAATCAGACAATTCCTCTCCTGCTCCTAACCATTTTTTAGAGAATTCTAGATGATCTGTGGTCCCATTTAAGATTTGAAACCATCTTAATGGAACGGTGCCTTCAAACCAGTATGTAGTAGCCACCCTTAAATAATCTGCCCTAGGTACTAACTGCAGATCGTATGGTAATTCTGTAAAAGGGTTTAAAGAATAACCCTGGCTGGCGTCAGTTCCATCGAAAAAACCGTAAAATTGTTCTGGGCTTTCAAAATCTAAATTATTTCCCAATGATGCTGGTGAAATATCTAAATACTCCTCATCCTCTACTCCCAAAAGAGAAGAATAAACCACCAGCATAGCGTGATTCCACTTATAAGCATCTTCCATTCCAGTTTCATCATCTACTTCATTAATTAAAGCAGGAGGTTCAGCTTCTAGGTAAACATTGTAAGGATTTCCATCTCTAATATAAGTATTCATATTCTCATCAGTGAGGGAAAAAGGTTCTACATTTCCCCACTCAGCCGTCATAAATCTTGGTGTGTTTACAGGCAGAGGATTGCCAACAGCATCAATTGCAATAACCAGACTTAGTGGCTGCCATCTATTCGGATCTTCTAAGTTAGGATTTCCTTCCCATGGAAGTACCATATTAGGATTAACTGGCTCGTAATATTGATTATCATACGAATCAGATTCATTAGCCCCGTCCTGTAGTCCGAAATTTATTATTTGCTCAGCTATGTAATTTCCAAGAGCTGCTGGACCAGCATTCTCATAATCAATAGAACTAAATTCTAAATCATAGCCTAATTCATTCATGTAAATATCAAATGACTCTAAGACCTCATCTTCATTATCGCCAGGAAGATTTTCAAAGCTATGAGACATAAGTCTATATGCAGCGTAGCTAATAGCTTCTTCTTGTGCAGCTACACGCTCACTTGTTGATTCTGGAATTTCTATTTGATTAAATGGAATAGAATAATCTCCTATAGTATTTCCCAAAAAATATGGTGAAGATCCTTCGTCATAAACCGCCCAAGCATCATACATAGCAGCAGAGATATGCCATAAATTCCTAGCCGTAACAGCACTTCGTTGCCAGCCATTTTCACTTGCATTTAAAGCAAGCTCATTCCATTCTCGGGCTATTGAATGTTCTTGTGAACATAAAGGAGATATACCCAAGAATAAGTGAAAAATAAGTGTACTGGTAAAAGTTCTCATTTTTTCATGATTTTGTTTTGGCTAAAGATAGAAAAACTTATAAGATACTGATAATGAATATTTTCAGCCAATAACATTCTTCAGCCTTAGGGCATCCAGTATAGTTATATCCCGACCTGAGGTAGAAATAAGCTTTTCTTCTTTAAAGTCGTGCAGTACACGAATTACACTTTCAGGAGAAGTGCCTACTATGCTAGCTAGATTATCTCTTGACATTTTTATGGTGTACTGATTTTGGCTTTCATCACCAAACTTCTCTTTTAGCTGAACCAAACTATCAGCCACTCTCTTTCTTACAGAATTGTAGGCGAGCTTTAATAGAGAATCTTCCTTCAAACTAACCTCATCTGAAAGCTGTTTCAAGAAAACCTCTGAGAGCTCTCTGCTAGAAAACACAGAACTTAAAAATTCGTCTTTAGAAAACTGAAGTAATTCACAGTCTTCTAACACATCCACAGAATAAGTGTATTCATCTGTATTAAGAACAGTCGAAAACCCGAAAAAGTCTCCTGAATCGAAAAAGTTTGTGCTCAATTCTTTACCGTCCTCATTCATTTTGAATCCTCTCAGCTTCCCTGATTTTAGATAAAAAATACTCCGAGCATAATCTCCTTCTCTGAATATGATTTCTTTTTTCTTAAAGGACTTTGCACCGCCAGCGGCTAACAAGTCAGATAACTTCTGCTCTGTGAATTCACCACCTATAGCGGCCAACTGTTCTCTTTTTAGCAACCTAGTTTTCACTACACTTAGCAGTTCCACCTCCTCAAAAGGCTTTACCAAGTAATCATCCGCACCCATATTCATCCCTTTTCTCCAATCCTCTTTCTCTGACTTAGCGGTTAAAAACACAAAAGGTATGTCTCTCGTTTTATCGTTTTGACTGAGCGTGAAAAGGGTTTGATAACCATCCATAACTGGCATCATTACATCACAAATAATCAGGTCAGGTCTTTTATCCAAAACTGACTTGATTCCCTCCTTGCCATTCTCTGCTTCAGATACCTCATAACCAGCTAACTCTAGCAGCTCAACTATGTTTTCTCTTATGTCTGTATTATCTTCTATGACTAAAATGGATGCATTCATGCCGTAGGATTTAATGGAAATTTAAGTGTAAATCGAGTACCCTCATTTGCGCTGCTTTCAAAATTAATATCTCCATTTAGAATCTGCACATAACTCCTAACTATATTTAAACCTAGCCCTGTTCCTTCTATGTTAGTCACATTCTTAGCCCTAAAAAATCGTTCAAATAAATGTACCTGCTCTTCCTCTGGGATTCCAATGCCATAATCTCTAATCTCCACTTCTAATTCATCTTGCTCATACCGCACATTGAAATCAATTTTATCACCTTCACTGGAATACTTACTGGCATTAGAAAGTAGATTTATAAGCATGGCTTTTAGCGCATTTTCATCGAATAAAATGGTGTTTTTTTCTGCGGTGCAATGGTGCTCTATCCTCTGACCGGGCTTCAGCGTAGGCATCATATCCTCCTTCACCTCATTGCATACCTCTTGAAGTGAAAACTCTGTGAGCTTAGAGCTAACCTTTCCAGATTCTAGTTTTTCCAAAGACAGAAAATCATTTAAAACAGAATTCAAATGTCCTACCGAAGACATGACACGCTTAATGTGCTTGTCTCTTTTTTCCTGCTGTTCAGTAGTAGTGTATTTAGAGATGAGCTGGATAGAACTAAGTATAGTGCTCAAAGGAGTTCTAAACTCATGAGAAGCCATGGAAACGAATCTACTTTTGAGGGTATTCAGTTCCTTCTCTTTTTCTAAGGAACGTTGTAAATCTCTCTCTGCCTTTTTAGCCTTACTGATATTTTTTTCTACGACCAGGATTCTGTTGATCTTATTATCTGCGTCATACAATGGAACTGCGTCTAGTCTGTAGTACTCTTCTCCTAAATTCAGGTCTAAACTTTCTGACTGACCCTTAAATACTAGTTTCAGTGAGGCTTTTACCTCAGCTCTAAACTCCTCGGGCAAACGCTCTATGAAGTTAGAACCCACAAGTTGTTCTCCCGTTATTCCTAGTTTAAAAAGCTCCTTCCCCTCAGCAAAGATGTAGTTCAACTCCTTGTCGAAAACATTAATAGTTCCATCTGGAAAGTTTCTGGCAATGGTACTGTAAAGTCTCTGACTCTCTTGAAGTTCTAAGGTTCGAGCCTCTACCTTATCTTCCAGGTGTTCATTTAGTTCCAGAATCTTTTTACTGGCCAGTACTCTCTCTGTTATGTCTGTAACTAAGGCTACAGCAAAAGACTCTTCCCCACTATGAAAATGATTCAAACTGATGTCCACGTAAAACTCATCTCCATTCTTTTTTCTCCCTTTCAAGTCAGCTTTTTCACTCATTCTCCTAGGATGTGGATTAGAGAAATAACCACTCACATGAGATTCATGTAAAGGTTTTACATTTCTAGGAAGAAGAACTTGCATAGATTCTCCTAAAAGCTCGTCATTCGAATAGCCGAATAAATCCAAAATTCTTTCATTGGCTAATACAATATTTCCTCGATTATCTACTACGAGCATTCCTTCTCCAGCCCAGTTGAACAATTTTCTGAAAAAATCTACGGTTTCTAAACCTCTTTTATGGAGTTCTTTCATTTCAGAATGAGTAGTAAATATGATTAAAATCAGTTTTTTCAGTGATGTAAGACAAGACTTAAAACGAAAGTCAAACCCACCTTTGCAAAGGTAAAAAGACAAGTCAATTCAGAATAATTTGATACTCATAGGAGGAACACATAAAAAAACGGAGGCGGCAGCTAAACTGAGTAGTTTACTTCTTGAGAATGCTCCATTTTCGACTGTAAACTTTTTATACGCATTTAATGCGTCTAAAAATCATAGTTCTCCTATCATAAACGTAAAAGATTTACTGCTGCGCAATGCTGAAAAAGACTATCAAAAATTACTAGAAAAGCTAAGCGAAAAAGTTCAAGAGAAGGACTTCACCTCAGAATTTCAAATAGATATTTCTTCAGATAAAATCGTGAATTATGTGAACATGCATGATAAGCGACTTATAGTACTCGGTGAATCTGAAAACACGGATGCTGGATTAAAAACCGCCCTAAGAGAGATTCATCTTTTTCTCAAGAAAACTTCATGTTCTGTTTTAATCGTACCAGAAAAAACAGAGATTTCTTATCCTGAAAATGCACACGCCATATCTGACTTAGGAGCTTTGAATGTTATGACCATTTTACGTGAGCAGCTTTCTTTAAAACCGAACCAACTCAGAATCATCTCTATCTCTGAGCATTTATCCACTGCACCAGTTGATGATAAAGGCACACTCTGTCAAAAAGTAAAAGAGCGTTACTTCAGATTCTTTAAAGAATCTTATAAAGAAAAGAACTCAGATATAGTTATTCTCATAGCTGAGAGCGTAGGTCAAATTCCCACTTTAGAGATGAGATGCCTTTATGAACTGTGCACTTCAGTTTACCATGTGCCCTTTTTAATTATTAATCCTAAATCATATAAGCACCTACCAGGTGAATAAGATTGATTTATCTCCCTTATTATGAGCTGTGCACACTGCGGAGAATCCACTGTAAAGAGTAGCGTAAACATCGGAAAGTTACTTTTCTGCTGCACAGGCTGTAAAACGGTATATGAGCTCTTTAATGCAAATGGTCTAGAAAACTATTATGACCTAGAGTCTAAGCCTGGAGTTCAAATGAACTTGAAAACCACAGAGGCTTCTTTCACTTTTCTAGATTTACCAGAAGTTCAGGAAAAGTATCTGCTTTTTAAGAGTACGAATATTTCTAAGGTTTCTTTCAATCTTCCTCAGATTCACTGTAGTGCTTGTATTTGGTTACTAGAAAATCTAGGCAGACTTCACCATGGTATCATATCTAGCACTGTGAATTTCTCTAATAAAGACGCAGCTATAACTTTCGACTCAGATAAGATTTCATTAAGAGAATTAGCTGAATTACTAGATAAAATCGGTTACTCTCCAGATTTCTCCTCCATAGACCGAAAGGAAAAAAAGGTTGACAAAAGCATTATTTACAAAATAGGAATAGCTGGATTCTGCTTCGGAAACATTATGCTACTGGCTTTTCCAGAATATTTAGGAATAGATGAATCTTTTGATGAATTCAAAAAGTTTTTTGGTTTACTCAGTCTGATTTTATCCCTGCCCGTATTCTTCTTTGCTGGCTGGGGTTATATGGAGAGTGCCTTTAAAAGCATTCAGCAGAAGTACATTAACATAGATGTTCCCATAGCACTGGGTATGATTACTCTGCTATTAAGGA
>CAZTVP010000152.1:0-6139 GCA_964616995.1 uncultured Comamonadaceae bacterium | reverse complement strand
TTTTAACTGACCGTAACTTACGCAGTACTTGCTTTCTCCTGGAATCTCCGTAATCATGAGGTGAATTAACCTATGATTCAGTTCTCGCTTGTACATTTCTCTTTCTTCTTCTGAATCACCTTTGGTAGGCAAATCCAAAGAAAAAACAGATGGCGTGAATCCCTGCTCAGCTAACTCCTCAGACACAAAGTTAATCTTAGCATCAGGCAGCACATTTTCTATGTGATTTACAAACTTTCTTGTATTCTCATAAGCACCTTTTATTCTAGATAGCATAGATGGCATTTGCTCTGCTAGAATAGCATACTGAAAAGCCGTGGCTTCATTATCACACACACTCATGTGATGGTCTATTTTTCTCATGAGGTACTCCGCCTTTTTATTGGCTACGCAGTAACCAGCATTGCACAGCCCACCACTGGGAAATTTAGAACCACTGGAATACGAAACACATTTAACCGAAGAAAGCACAGCACCTTCACTTAAAAAACGAACATTTGGACAAAACGTCTGGTCTAAGATAAACACAGGCGCTACAGCCACAGAACCAGTCGAAGTAACTCGGGTTTTGGTTAGAGCAGATTTTAACTGCTCTAAATCTGGCACTTCCACTCTCGGATTAGTAGGAATTTCGGCTATGATATATGGAACGGCATCTTCGTAAGCTATCTTATCCAGCACTTTTTCTACACTCTGAACCATCTCATTATCGCCATCCACAGGAAGGTCAACCACTTTCACATGGTCTAAACAAGCCGCTACTCTTCTCGCCTGGTCATTCGTTCCACCATAACAGTTAGGCGGAACCACTATTCTAATCTCTTTACCAGGATTCTGCTCTAAAGCGTTATCAATCAGCCCCATCATTATGGCGTACTGTATAGATAATCCGCTAGAACCCACTATGGGCGTGTACTCGGTAGCGGTAATGCCTTGTATAAATCCTTGAACAGCTGCCTTATCTAAAGCCACATCAGATTCCTTCTTCTTACTCTCATCTTGACCAGAAAGCGCATTCAAAAATGTAAGACAGTCTGCTGGTGTCATGGCTATGGTTTCTCTCCTACGTACATGCTGTATTTCAGATATATAGCTCTGGTTTACTTGTCCTAAAACCGCTAGCACACTTCCTAAGCTTCCATGGAGGCTCAAGAAAAAGTCCACATCTCTTACTTCAGGTAATGAGAACTGATTCAGCTCTTTCTGCGGCGCAATGTACACTCTACCCACTCCTTCCTTCTTGCTCTGAACATGCTTTTCGTCCTCAAGCTTGACCAAGTCAAAGGAATATCCATACACCTTTCTCACCACCTCAGCATCGAATCCGTTTGGCAAATCTTGAGAATAAATTATTTCGGTATGCTTCTTTTCAAAAAGGTTTTTTCTAAGAACAGCAAGTAATGGTGTAGTCTGAGAAGAGAATGCTATCAGACTCTCTGGTGTAAGGCCAGTCATATCGGCTAAAGCCCATTCCAATACACAAGATAACGGATGACCTAAACGCACATAATCATAAGCTGTAGGAAGATTCTTTAAAGCATCGGCCGAATAAGTTTCACTTTCATAAAGCTTCTCGAGCTCTTCTAAAAACTCCACTTTAGCTTCCTCTTCATTATAAATATCAAGCCTATGCGTAGTTAATCTCAGCCAGTCATTAGGCATGTTCTTCAGCACGCCCGCTATAAATTCTTTCAATGCCATCTTTCCCTTGTATTCCTTAATAAAGAGGACAAAAGTATGGGTTAATCACGATTAATCACTTTCATTTCACTTCTATTAAATAGTGTTCTCAATGGCACTTTTGATGATAACCAACAGTATCACAAAAACATAAATCAATACCACAAACATGGTATTTTTCACTCTCTTATTTAGAATTCTTCTAAACAAAAGATTTACCTTTGCACCGCAGATAAAACTGCTACAAGCATGATAAAAGTTAAAGATTCAGCTCGTGAACAAGCTAAAAAACTCATGGCCGAGGAAGGCATGGGTGATGATGCATTCATTAGAGTAGGTGTAGAAGGTGGCGGATGTTCTGGTCTGATGTATCAGCTAAAATTCGATACAGAACTGCAGGAAGGTGACCAGTCTTTTGAAGATAATGGAATTACTGTGGTAGTAGATAAAAAGAGTTTCCTCTACTTAGTAGGAACGGAGCTAGACTATTCAGGAGGATTAAATGGAAAAGGATTCGTGTTTCACAATCCTAATGCGAACAGAACATGCGGATGCGGAGAGAGTTTCTCTCTATAAAAATTAGACGAACATGGCCTACGAAGGAGATGAAGTATTAGAGGAAGTAACCAGAAAAGAATACGAGTTTGGTTTCGTTACTGATATAGAATCAGATAAGCTTCCTAACGGATTGAATGAAGACATCATTCGTCAGATTTCTGCTAAGAAAAACGAGCCGGAATGGTTACTAGAATGGCGTTTAGATGCCTTTAGAGAATGGAGTAAAATGACAGAGCCAGAATGGGCTCATGTGCGTTATGAAAAGCCAGATTTCCAAGCTATTTCTTACTATTCTGCTCCGAAGCAAAAACCCAAGTTAGATTCCTTAGATGATGTGGACCCAGAGTTAAGAAAAACGATGGATAAGCTGGGAATCAGCATTGAAGAGCAAAAAAGACTTCAAGGTGTAGCGGTAGATTTTGTGATGGATTCTGTGAGCGTGGCTACCTCTTTTAAAGAAAAGCTTGGTGAACTTGGAATCATTTTCATGTCTATTTCAGAGGCTATTCAAGAGCATCCAGAACTTGTGAAGAAATACATAGGTTCTGTAGTTCCTAAGAAAGATAATTTTTATGCGGCACTGAACTCAGCAGTATTCACTGATGGTTCTTTCTGCTATATTCCGAAAGGTGTAAGATGCCCTATGGAGCTTTCTACCTACTTTAGAATTAATGAAGCAGGAACTGGGCAGTTTGAAAGAACACTAGTAGTAGCAGATGAAGGAAGTTACTGCTCATACCTAGAAGGGTGTACAGCTCCACAGCGAGATGAGAATCAACTTCATGCAGCGGTAGTAGAGCTAGTAGCTCTGGAAAATGCTGAAATAAAATACTCTACGGTGCAAAACTGGTACCCAGGAGATGAGAATGGAAAAGGTGGTGTATTCAACTTTGTGACTAAGAGAGGAGTTTGTGAAAAGAACGCTAAAATCTCTTGGACTCAAGTAGAAACTGGTTCAGCAGTAACTTGGAAATACCCTAGCTGCGTGCTGAAAGGTGATAACAGTGTAGGTGAATTTTACTCAGTAGCGGTCACCAATAATCACCAAATGGCAGACACAGGAACCAAGATGGTTCACATAGGGAAGAACACTAAGAGTACCATTATCTCCAAAGGAATCTCAGCTGGAAAAAGCGAAAACTCTTACAGAGGATTAGTTCAGATCAACAAGTCTGCAGAGAATGCTAGAAACTTCAGTCAGTGTGATTCACTTTTGATGACAGATACTTCTGGAGCTCATACTTTCCCCTACATAGAAGTAAATAACCACACTGCTAAAGTGGAGCATGAAGCTACTACTTCTAAAATTGGAGAAGACCAGCTTTTCTACTGTATGCAGAGAGGATTAGACGAGGAAAAAGCCATAAGCATGATAGTAAACGGCTACGCAAAGGAAGTACTGAACAAACTCCCAATGGAATTCGCAGTAGAAGCACAGAAGTTGTTGGCTATTTCGTTGGAAGGAAGTGTGGGCTAACACGGAAAGTTAGTGCGGGCTGAGTGCCGACTGATAAGGAGGTGTATCGAAGCCAAGCGGATTGAAATTGAAAATTGACGAATGATAATTGAAAAGTGAAAAAGTCTTTTCTAATCTAAATAATAATGATAAGCATTAAAAATCTGAAAGCGAAAGTAGAAGGAACAGAAATCCTTAAAGGCTTAAACTTAGAAATAAAACCAGGTGAGGTTCATGCCATAATGGGGCCTAACGGAAGTGGGAAAAGTACACTAGCTTCTGTATTGGCTGGTAATGAAGATTATGACGTGACTGAAGGTTCTGTCGATTTTGATGGAACGGATTTGCTTGACCTCGATGTGGATGAGAGAGCTAAAGAAGGTTTATTTCTGGCTTTTCAGTATCCAGTGGAGATTCCCGGTGTGAGTAACATCAATTTCCTCAAAGCTGCCTTAAACGAGAAAAGAGCTTACCAAGGACTAGAACCTATCAAAGGGAAGGACTTCCTGCAATTGGTAAAAGAAAAATCAGAGCTAGTAGAATTAGCTGGAAAACTGAAAAACCGCTCTGTGAATGAAGGATTTTCAGGAGGTGAAAAGAAGAGAAACGAGATTTTTCAAATGGCTATGCTAGAACCGAAATTCGCGGTGCTGGATGAGACTGATTCTGGGTTAGATATAGATGCCTTGAAAGTGGTGTCGCACGGTGTGAATTCTATGAGAAGTCCTAAGCGATCGTTCTTAGTTATTACGCACTACCAGCGGTTATTGGATTACATAGTTCCTGATTTCGTACATGTGCTTTATGATGGAAAGATTATCCACTCTGGGCCTAAAGAATTGGCGTTAGAGCTAGAGGAAAAAGGATACGACTGGTTAATAGAAGAAACGGTATAGGGTTATGAGCGTTGCAATAATTGACGAGAAAAAAGAAAAGTTCCTGCAAGCGTTGGAGACCAACTTCAGTGCTGAAGATTTACTTTCTCTAACTGAGGGGTTGGAATTTCCTACTCGTAAAACCGAGAAGTGGAAGTACACTCGAGTGAATGCCATTTCTAAGGAAGCATGGCAGATGGGTGCTGGAGTAATAGAAAATGTAGAGTATTTCAATCCATTTCCTGAGCTTGATGCGGTAAATATTTACATCGTGAATGGTCAAGTGGCTTATGTCTCAGAAGACCTTCCTGATGGATTGACTATAGAATCTGAGCATAATCAGGAAGGAGCATTGCACCGCAAAAACATATTTACAGCACTGAACTATGCGCTTAATCCCGTGTGTTTAACCATATGCACTGCCAAGAGTCAAATCATAGCCAAGCCAGTACACATCATATTTGTGAATTCTGGAGAATTGACTACTGCTCAAACCAGAGTGAAGTTCACCGCTGAACAGAGCAGTATGCTTCACGTCATAGAATCATTCGTAGCAGTAGATGAAGCTAAAAAATGGGCAAGTCACATTAATGAATCAGATGTTCATGCCAATGCCAAGTTAACCATCAGCAAATGGCAAAACCTAGGCGAAAATGGCTACTTAATGACTCACGAGTTCTCAAAACAAGCTGCTGACGCCACATACACATCTAACGTAGTTACCAAGAACGGAACTTGGACTAGAAATGACAGTTGGTCAGAATTAAACGGTAAAAATGGGACTTGTAACCTCAATGGAATCTACCAACCTCGAGAAAAAGAGCACGTAGATAACCACACTACCATAGACCATAAAGTCCCTCACTGCGAGAGTAATGAGCTGTATAAAGGAGTGATTTATGATGCTGCCACAGGCGTGTTTAATGGAAAGGTTTTCGTTCGTCCAGATGCTCAACTTACCAATGCTTTTCAGCAGAATTCTAACATAGTTATGACTGAGAATGGCACCATGAACTCTAAGCCTGAACTTGAGATTTATGCAGACGATGTCAAATGCTCTCACGGTTCTACCACAGGTCAATTTGATGATGAGGCTCTATTTTATCTAATGGCTAGAGGAATAGCTAAAGACAATGCTAAGGAAATGTTGGTTACTGCTTTCTTCCAAGAAGTATTGGATGAGATGGATTTGGAGGTTTTTGAGGAGAACCTGTAACCCTCAAGTCACCGTTTTTTAACATATCCATTCTAAATAGGCGAAATACTTTGTGCTAGGGTTTTTGAACTTTACATTTGCAGGTAAACCAAAAAAAGCACTTTTATGGCTAGTAAAGGTCTGTTGAGTTCATCAATCGCTAGAAAGTTTGCTATGGCGCTTTCAGCCTTATTCCTTATCGTTTTCTTACTTCAGCACATGTCCATTAATATGCTCTCCGTGTTCAGCGCAGAGGCATTTAATGAGGTCTCGCACTTTATGGGAACTAATCCTCTAGTGCAGTTTGTGCTGCAGCCTATACTCATCTTCGGAGTGATTTTTCACTTTGTAATGGGGTTTGTGCTAGAGCTGAAA
>CAZTVP010000151.1:0-6141 GCA_964616995.1 uncultured Comamonadaceae bacterium | reverse complement strand
AAATCGTAAATCGTAAATCGTAAATCGTAAATCGTAAATCGTAAATCGTAAATCGTAAATCGAATCAGCTTGCTTTCGCTGAATTCTTTTTAGCTTCTTTCTTACTAGAATATGCCATAGCCGCATCTCTTACCCATTCTCCTTCTTCCCAAGCTTTTACTCTGGCGCCTAGTCTTTCTTTATTGCACCGCCCATTACCTTTTACTACTTGCCAAAACTCATCCCAGTCTATCTCACCGAAGTCGTAATGGCCTCTTTCTTCATTCCATTTCAAATCTGGGTCTGGAATAGTCAGTCCTAAAATCTCTGCTTGAGGCACAGTGATATCCACAAACTGCTGACGTAGTTCATCATTCGTCTTACGCTTGATTTTCCACTTCATGGCTTGTTCCGTATGCGGAGACTCCTCATCTCTCGGGCCGAACATCATCAGTGATGGCCACCAAAAACGGTTCAGGGCATCCTGTGCCATAGCTTTTTGCTCAGGAGTTCCTTTGGCCAAAGTAAGCATCATTTCATACCCCTGACGCTGGTGGAAACTTTCCTCTTTGCAGATTCTTACCATGGCTCTGGCGTACGGGCCGTATGATGTTCGGGTAAGCATCACCTGATTGATGATAGCCGCACCATCCACTAACCAGCCAATAGCACCTATGTCTGCCCAGCTAAGCGTTGGGTAGTTGAAAATGCTCGAGTACTTGGCTTTTCCAGTGTGCAATTGGTCAAAAAGTTCATCCCTAGAAATTCCCAGTGTTTCAGCAGCTGAGTACAAGTAAAGACCATGTCCAGCCTCATCTTGAACCTTAGCTAATAAGCCAACTTTTCTTCTCAAGTTAGGAGCCCTGGTAATCCAGTTGCCTTCTGGGAGCATTCCCACTATCTCAGAGTGCGCATGCTGAGAAATCTGACGAATATGCGTCTTTCTGTACTTCTCAGGCATCCAGTTTTTAGGCTCTATATTTTCTCCAGCGTCTATTCTGGCTTGAAAATCATTCTCTAATTTATTGATGTCTAATTCCATTTGTAAATGAATTTAAATCGTTTCTTTTTTCTGCGTTGCAATGGGGTTTTTACTCTCCCAAATCACTTTTTAATTATCAAAATCTACCACCACTTTCTCCGAACATGGAAATGCCTGACAAGTCAATACATATCCAGCTTCTACTTCTTCTGGCTCTAGAGCGTAGTTTACTTCCATGTCCACTTTTCCTTCTATCACTTTGGCTTTGCAAGTGGAGCAAACACCACCTTTACAAGCAAAAGGTAAGTCGGCATTATTGGCCAAAGCAGCATCTAAAATATTATTAGAACCCTGATGGATATTAAAGTTAAAAGACTTTCCTCCATCTAGGATAGTTACTTCCGAAACCAATCCTTTAAGCTCTTCCGTCACTTCTTTTCTGTTTCCTTTTTTAGCAGAAGATGAGGTAAATAATTCAAAGTGAATTTTTTTCTCGTCTACACCTTTAGCCACGAAAAAGTCTCTAGCCATAAAAATCATCTCCTCCGGCCCACAGCTAAAGATATGGTCTATTTGGTTAGTGTCTATCACCGCGGTGCAAAGTTTTTCTAACTTCTCCTCATCCAATCTTCCGTCATACAGCTCAATTCCTCTGCTCTGTTTGGTCAAGAAATGGAAGACTTCTAACCTTTCCATGAATCTATTTTTCAATCCTTCTATTTCATCTTTCAGTATGACAGAAGTAGCAGTTTGATTCGTGTAGAGCAATTTGAAAGAAGATTTAGGCTCGTTTTCAAGGTGCGTTTTTATGATAGAGTAAATAGGAGTAATTCCACTTCCAGCGACTATAGCTAGAAAGTTTCTTTCGGCTTCAGGCTCTACTTCTACAAAGAAATTCCCATTCGGCACCATGGCTTCCACTGTGTCTCCAACATTCAGCACATCATTGGCATAAGTAGAGAAAAGTCCACCGGGAATTTTCTTGATTCCTACTTGCCAGGTATCATCGTGAGGACAAGAGCACAGCGAATAAGACCGCTGCACATTCTCCCCATCTATTTGAGCTCTAAGCGTGAGGTACTGTCCCTGCGTGAATTTGAATTCATCCTTCAGGTTATCAGGAATTTGAAAGCTCACTATGGAACACTCGGGAGTGGTTTTGTGAATGTCTTTAACGGTTATCTCGTGAAATCTACTGGCCATAAACTAACGTTCTATAGTGTAAAACTAACGATTGTTAGTTTAGGTTACAAATTTTGACTTGAAATCAGCTGAAATGCTACTTAAAAGTGAGACTTTTGCCACTCCTAAAATGCCCAATCATAAACCCATATCAGAAGAGCTTCAGCAGAAGCTGGACAAGGCCAGAAGCAGTCAAAAATCACTGAAGAAACTCAAGCAAAAGCTGACTAAGGTCAAGCCTAAACTTCTAGACGAAGCTTTTCATCAGGAACATTCAGAAGTATTTGAAGAAGTGGACTGCCTGGAGTGTGCCAACTGCTGTAAAACCACCAGCCCCATTTTCAGGGATGTGGACATAGAAAGACTATCTTCACACTTAGGAATGAAGAGCAGTGATTTTGTAGAAAAGTATCTGCATTTAGATGATGAACAAGATTACGTTTTGAACTCAAGTCCATGTCCATTTTTGGGAGAGGACTTGTACTGTTCTGTCTATGAATCTCGACCAAGAGCTTGCAGAGAATACCCTCACACAGACCGAAAAAACATGCATCAGATTCTAGGGCTCACATTGAAGAACACTAAAGTTTGTCCAGCTGTGGGTGAGATTATGGGGCGGTTAAGAGATAGTATTTAACCCACCACATTCACCTCTCTCTCTAATTCCACTCCAAATTTAGATTTCACATCCTCTAGAATTTCTGTAGATAGGTCGTAAATCTGTTTGCCCATTGCACCGCCATAATTTACTAGCACAAGCGCTTGATTAGGGTGAACGCCATAGTTTCCAAAAGTTTTTCCCTTCCATCCCGCTTGGTCGATGAGCCAACCCGCAGCTAGTTTTGTTAATCCTTCACCAGCTGGGTAGTTAGCGCAGTTAGGGTGTTCCCTTTTAATGGCTTCTGCCAAGTCGGTTTGTACCACTGGGTTTTTAAAGAAACTACCTGCGTTTCCAACTTCTGCCGGGTCTGGAAGTTTACTTTTTCTGATGTTAATTACCGCTTGAGAGATGGATTCAATAGATATTTCTTTCACTCCTAGGTTTTCAAGTTCAGCCTTAATAGCTCCATATGAAGTGTGAAATTCTGGTTTTTTATTCAGCTTAAATGTAACTGAGGTTATGATGTATTTCCCTTTCAGTGCTCTTTTGAAAACACTTTCTCGATAACCAAACTGACATTCTTTATTCGAAAAAACTCTGGTGTTTCCAGTGGTGATTTCTACTGCTTCCAATTCCTCAAAAACAGATTTAATCTCCACTCCGTAAGCTCCTATATTCTGCATGGGAGCTGCTCCTACGCTGCCTGGAATAAGAGAAAGATTCTCTACTCCAGCCCAGCCATTTTGAATACAGTTTAAAACGAAGTCATGCCATACTTCTCCAGCACCAGCTTTTATCCAAACGTGCTTTTCATCTTCATTTACCTTCTCTATTCCTTTAATTCTATTCAGAAGTACCAAGCCTGAAATATCATTCATAAACAGCACATTACTTCCACCACCTAGAATGAGCAGCTTGTTCTCATCTGCTTTTTCTAACCCTTGGATTAATTCAGCAGTGGTAGAAAAAGAGAGTAGTTTTTCTGCCTTCACATCTATTCCGAAGGTGTTCAAGTGTTTCAGACTGGCATTTTCTTTAAGCTCCATACTGACAAAACTAAATGAAGAACCTCCTAAATTAAATTGTCTGAGTTTAAACTATGAACCATTAATTATGAACACTATTGCCCGCACAGAATCAATCATTTTTAACAGATATTTGTCCCTTGGCATCTTCAAAAAGAATCATAGTAACTGTCACCAATGACCTCACCCATGACCAGCGTGTTAGAAAAGTATGCAATAGTCTGATGGAACTGGGTTTCGAGCCGTATTTAGTTGGTAGAAAAATGTTTACTAGCGAGCCTATATCCAGACCATATCCTACCAAAAGGTTCAGATTGATTTTTACCAAGGGAGTCGCATTTTATGCTGAGTATAACATTCGACTTTTCCTATTTCTACTTTTCAAGAAGTACCACAGCATTCATGCTAATGATTTAGACACATTGTTAGCCGCTTATCTAGGCAGCAAGCTGCGGTGCAAAAGTCTCGTCTATGATTCCCACGAGTATTTTACGGAGGTACCTGAGCTTCAGGATAACACTTTCGCTAAGCGTACTTGGGAACGGATAGAAGAGTGGATTTTTCCTCAGCTTAATGAAGTCATTACCGTAAATCAGAGTATAGCCAATCTGTACCAAAAGAAGTACAACCGGAAACTCTACGTCATGCGAAATATTCCCGAAGGGAAAACAGAAGCCGAGAAGATTTTAGATAAGTCGAACCTTAGAAATGAGCTAGGTTTGTCAGTAGATAAAACCATCCTGATAATACAAGGAACTGGAATTAACGTGGATAGAGGAAACGAGGAAATGCTCTCAGCTATGAAGTACTTGGATGGTTTTCTTTTGCTCATCATAGGCTCGGGAGATGTGCTTCCTCAACTTAAGATTCGGGTGAAAGATGAAGGATTAAAAGACCGTGTGCTATTCAAAGACAAAATGCCTTACGAAAACCTAAAACGATTCACCGCAGCAGCAGACGCGGGCATTAGTGTAGATAAGGATACCAATATCAATTACCGATTCAGCTTACCGAATAAGATTTTTGATTTCATTCACGCGGGTATTCCAAGTCTAGTTTCTGATTTACCAGAGGTAAAACGAATCATTCAAGAATTCGAGGTAGGAACAGTCTTAACCAACCATGAACCCGAACAAATGGCTAGAGAAATCAAAGCCTATTTTTCTGATTTGGAAAAAGAGCAGCTAAAAAGAAATACCGAAAAAGCTTCCAAGCAACTCACATGGGAGAGAGAGGCTGAAGTGTTGAAGAAGATATATCAGACTTAGAAGGTTTTCTCTGTTTTGTCTTGCTTGAGTTTTTCAAGTTTTAGAAAGTATTCGTCTTGGTTCACCTCCAAACTCCCATCGCCCTCTATTAAATCTGAAATGTGATTTCGCATAGGTAGGATATCAGCACTAAAAGAATTAATAAAGTAGTGTCTACCTAGTGTTTTTATTTCTATAAAACTATGGTCGTTCTCTATTTTGTAGAGTGCTCCTGTAGAAGCTATATGCAGATAAATTGGATATTTTCTTTGCTCCATTAGAGATTAAAAGTAGGTGAAACACTAACCTGAATTATAACTTTTTCAGTCGTGGCATTGCTTTTGTAATTTGCGCAGCTATTATACAATAGAGAAATGAAAAATTTTATCCTTTTAGTCGGTCTAGTTTTAAGTGGAGTAGTAACCTCATTTAGTCAAGAGAATCATCTCATCATATTTTCTGAAGACCTCAAGCCTTTTTATGCTTATGTAAATGGTATTCAACAGAATATGGAGCCTCAAACCAATGTAAAAGTAACAGGCTTAACAGGTCAGAGCTATAAATTAAAGGTGTTTCATGTGGATGAAACCATTCCAGTTTTAGGCAAAGGAATATACTTTGACCCTATGGGACAGGCTGCTACTATTAAGATTACTGAAACAAAAAAAGGGTACAAACTCAGATTTTTTGGTCAAATACCAGTAGAGCAGTCTCCAGCAGAGTATACAGAGATTCCTTACCATGAAACTGTTCTAGAAGAAGATATGGATGTGGTTTATGAAACCAATCCATCTATGAATACTCAGATGAATACCAATGTGAATGTACAGACGGGTAAACCTAACTCAGGTTCTTCTACCACTACATCTGAAAGTGTGAATATGAACGTAAATATAGGCGGAGTGAATATGGGAATGGATGTGAATATATCAGAGACTACTACTCAATCCGTGGAATACACAGAGGGAATTAGCTATGAAGTAGCAGAAACTGTAGAAGTGGTAGAAGAAGACCCTTGTGCTATTGGTATGGCTGGTATGGACTATGAAAGAGCTAAAAAGTCAATTGGAGAAAAAGCTTTTTCGGATTCTAAGATGACCATGGCTAAGCAGGTAACTAAGTCTA
>CAZTVP010000150.1:5257-6148 GCA_964616995.1 uncultured Comamonadaceae bacterium | reverse complement strand
CGTTCGTATGAAGTGTCTGATGATGGTCTGACATACACTTTTCACCTTAGAGATAATGTCTATTTCTCTGACCATGAAGTTTTTCCAAACTCCGAGGGTAGAAAAGTTATAGCAGATGATTTTGTTTTCAGTTTTGAAAGGATCTTGGATCCTAAGACTGCATCACCAGGCATGTGGATTTTTAACTCTGTTTCAGATGAAGAGCCTTTTAAAGCCAAGGATGATTCTACCTTAATTATTCGGTTGAAGCAAGCATTTCCTCCATTTTTAGGGATTCTTAGCATGCCTTATTGCAACGCTATACCCAGAGAAGCGGTAGAGAAATATGGCGAAGATTTTAGAAGTAATCCTGTTGGAAGCGGCCCTTTTAAAAAGGCATTCTGGATAGAAGGCTCAAGTTTAGTCCTTCATAAAAATGAAAATTATGGTAGGATTGATAAAGATGGAGTCCAGCTACCTTATTTAGATGCAGTTCGTATAGATTTTCAGAAGGATAAGACCACTATGTTTCTTGATTTTCTGAAGGGGAATTATGATTTTATCAGTGGTATAGATGCCAGTTATAAAGATGAACTGCTAACACAACGTGGAGAGTTAAGTGAAGTGTACAAGGACGAAGTTGTTTTTCAAAAAGCTCCTTTTATGAAGACAGATTACATCGGTTTCTTAGTCGATGAAGAGAAGTTAGAATCAAATTCGCCTGTGCTTAAAAAAAAGTTTAGACAAGCCCTTAATCTAAGTGTTGATAGAGCAAAGCTGATCAAGTACTTAAGGAATAATAGCGTCATTTCAAGTGAGAACGGATTCTTACCAAATGGATTTCAGGCTCATGGTCTTCATGCCCACACTGGATGGAAGTACGATTTAAAAAAAGCTAAGGAACTGCTGGGA
>CAZTVP010000150.1:310-5247 GCA_964616995.1 uncultured Comamonadaceae bacterium | reverse complement strand
ACCTGACTTTGTGCTAACTATAAGTACTACATCTGCCTACACAGATATTTGTGAGTATCTTCAGTATCAGTGGAAAGCACTTGGTGTGGAGGTGAAGGTAGAAACATTACAAAGCTCAAACCATAGGGACCTTGTAGCTAATGGTAAACTAATGGCTTTTAGAAAAAGCTGGTTGGCTGATTATGCAGATGAAGAAAACTTCCTAGGATTGTTTTATTCTAAAAATCATAGTCCTGGTGGGCCTAATTATACACACTTCACAAATGCAGAATATGATTCCTTATATGAGGCTAGCTTAACTGTTCCTGACTACCAGAGCAGAGTTAGTCTTTATGGTAAAATGGATAGCATAATCCTAGAAGAAAGCCCAGTAGTACCACTTTTTTATGATCAAGTCTCTCATTTCTTAAGAAAAGAAATAAAAGGTTTTAGCACAAATCCAGTAAACATGCTAGACTTAAGCACAGTTAGGAAGAAAAAATAATTGCTAGCTGCGCAACCTTTCTTATCTTTAATAAGTCTTCAATTCATAGTAATAAAGGAAGTTTGACAGAAGAACAAATCATAGAAGGATGTCTCAAGAAAAAGAGGAGGGCTCAAGACGCTCTTTTTCAGAAGTACAGTGGCATTTTGTTTGGGATTTGTCTGCGTTACACTAAGAACAGATTCGAAGCTGAAGATGTTCTTCAAGAAGGCTTGGTAAAGATTTATAAGAACATGCATATGTATAGTCCTGGTAAATCTTTCGAAGGTTGGATAAGACGTATAATGATCAACACCTCTATTACTTATTACAGAAGAATGCAGAAACATGCTTATCATGAAGATGTGAGTGAAGTCTCTGTAGCTTCTTCTGAAAGTCAACTTTTTAACGAATGTGAATTTACCAAGGAGGAGCTTCTGAATACCATAAACGAGCTACCAAATGGGTATAGAACTGTTTTCAACCTTTATGTTATAGAAGGATATAAACACAAAGAGATAGCAGAACAGTTAGGAATAGATATTAATACATCAAAGTCTCAGCTTAGTAGGGCTAAGAAGCTTCTTCAGTCTAAGCTAAATGAACTGTCTGAGATAAAGATGCCATTGGAAAGAGAATGAATACACAAGATAAATTAACCCAGCTTTATGCAGATGCTTTTTCTGATTACACGGAAACTCCACCACAGGAGGTGTACTCAAAAGTGAGAAAAGAATTAAACAGGAAAAGCTTGCTTACGCTTGATCCTACCCGATTGAATGTTTTCTATCTGGCGCTACTTTCGGGTGTAGCAGCGTTAGCTCTGGTAAACTTAAATACTGCTAACACTGCAGAAACTGAAGTAAGTCCTTTGCCTAGTACTCAGGAAACAGTTTTTGCTGTTAACCTTAAAGTTGACAAAACAGAAGAAGTAGAGATTGAGGATGCTCAGATCGGCATGAAATTACAGAATGTTAGTTCTTTAGAAGAGGCTAAGTATGAAGCATCAGAAAACTCAATGCCTATTGAAGAGTCTTATTCTGAGGAATCCGAACAAATTTCAGATGATGAAGTTGTGAATTCAGAAATTATAGAAGAAAAAACAGCTGAGACTCCTGAAGTTTCGATAATTCCTGATGAATCGGTCACTGTTGATCCTATTGAGGTTTCAGATATTGAAGTTAAGCAAAGCTGGTCCGTTGAAAATGCCACGGTTGAATCACCAGAAGACCTATTACGCGCTCTGAGGTTCGATGAAGATAAAAATGCTAATCTTGGAATCAAGAAAAAATAATAACGCATATTTGCCTGCCTGACTCCAAGTAATTTGAAAAAAAGAAACCAAGAATTTTTAAATAAAAGTATTAATGCCAGACTAGTTCTGGCATTCCTTTTTTGCACGTTACTAGTAGCCGCGGAGTCATTTGCGTTTGAGCTCCCTAGAGATACCATTATTATAGACGGCATTACTGTAAATATTAAAGTGACAGAAGGAGAAAGTTCAGATTCTATGGATGAAGAACCAGATACCTTGGACTTACCTGTGAAACTCAGAAAATCTAAAGAGATTTACTTTCAGTACAATCGTGGGTTTGTGAGAAGTCAACTGGATAGTCCAGGAGACTGGACGCTTAGTGAATTTACCGGTGCTGAACCACTAACGGGAAACTTTTCAGGTGTTCATCTAGCGGTGCAAAACAGTTCTAATTCAGGGCTCTTAACGTCTTTAGGAGTAAGCTACAACCAGTGGTCTGAAGAATGGCCATCATTTTCAACAGAAGAATTATCTGATAGTTTGTTTTCATTTTATTCAGCTCAAGATGAAAAACTATTTCAGGTCACGAGAAACAGAACCATTTTCGGGGAGGAGTATGATACATTAGAAATGGATGTTATCAGAAATGAAGTTAGAAGGCAATACGTTGGGATTGATTTAGGAGTGGGTTTTAAATTGTTGAAGGAAAAACTCAAAAAGAAAAAATCTGCTGTTTGGGCTGTTTTCAATCTCACGCCTGGTCTTTTAATAAAAAAAGGAAAATATAATCCTCCTCGAATGTCATTTGAAGAAGTTCAGGAAATAGAAAGTGAAGAACCTGAACTGAACTCATTTTTATTATCAGGCACTGCAGCTTTGAGATACGCTTACAAATTCAGTGAAAAGAGTGGTGTGAACCTAGAGCTAGGGTTTAGGCAAAATTTAACAAATGTCTTTTCTGATTCTAATCTACTCATAATGAGAGGTTCATCTCCCTATGTGGGTATTGGATTTTCATTTTTAATTTCACCCTCACAATAAACAAGAAAGTATTATCGTCTATACTATGAGATTCATTCTCAATTTCTAATAACTCGTAAACCTGCAAAGTTTCAGAGCTTAGAAAATCGTATTAGTTGTTTTGGTTAAGGTAGTTAAGCTCTCAAACGTGAGGGCTTAACTCATTTGCCATATTTTTAACACAGAATTCAGTAAAAGATATGTTTCTTTCGCGCTGTAGTTGGTTGATTTTATTATCTTTACTGCTTACTGGAATGAAAAACTGTTTACTCATATTATCCTTGTGCTTCTGCTTAGCTTCGTTTGGTCAGAATTTGATACCGAATGGTAGTTTTGAAACTTATTCTTCACTACCAACTGATTTAGGCCAATATGCTTTAGTGAGCAGTTGGTCTAATTGTTCAAGCAGCACTGGAGACCCAGATTTTTATCATACAAATGGTGCTTTACTCGCTGACTTACCTGTTACTAGTGTAGCAGATATTCCTGCTTACGATGGAGAAGCCATTATGGGTTTTACAGCCACAGGAAAAAAAGGATCTAACTTCAGAGAATATCTTAATGTACGATTGCCAAATGCTTTGTCTCAAGGCCAAAAGTACAAGATGACATTCAAGGTAAGTAACGGTTCTACATTCGATTATTCTTTATCTGGATTAGGTACATCTAATTTTGGAGTTGCTTTCTCAGTGAATCAGTTGGTACAGACTGATAATGATCCTATAAATGTTATTCCAGAATTCGAAACTTTTAATGTGCTTTTTGACAGAGGCTGGAAAACGATCAGTTTTAGTTTTACGGCAGATGATGACTTTGAATGGATTACACTTGGTGTATTTAATGATGATTCTGATTTAGATATAGAGTTCAAGGAAGGGAATTCTTCCTTAGCAGAGTACGCATATTATTTTGTGGATGATTTTACGTTAGAGAATATTCCTTCTGGAATGGAACAAACTAGTAACGATAGAAATGATATAGCTATCGAAATAAATGATTCTCAAAGTGAATTTCCATTCTATGTTCCGAATGCGTTCACTCCTGATAATAATGGTAATAATGATTCCTTCGAGATTGTCCAAGGAAGAAGAAACGTGAAATATCATATTACCGTCTATGATAGATGGGGAACTGAAATTTATTCTGCGAATCAAGGAAAACCAGCTTGGGATGGTAAATGTAATGGTAAGCCTTGCCCAAGTGATATATATGTTTGGCACATAGCCTACTCATATCTGAATGATGAAGGCGAGGAGATTACAGACGAAGAAACAGGAACCATACATTTGATAAAATAGTTCAATTTTTCTCTGAACTGATTTGCCTTACTTTTGGCAAATGACAGAAGAAATTCTCCTCTCTCAAACCCCTTTTTACAAGTCTTTAGTCAACGACTATTTAAACAAGTCTGAAAATTTAAAATCATTTATTAATGATTGGTTTTCGGATAAAAATGTCGAACGCTTTTTAGAAACTAAATATGTGAGCTCTGCTCATAGAACTATAGTTTCTGATGTTATTAAGGCACAAAATGAAGGATTAGGTTTAAGTCAAGCACAAGCAAATGCTATAGACTTAATTAAAGATTCAAGGACTTTTACGGTAACTACTGGTCATCAGTTAAATGTTTATACTGGGCCTTATTTCTTTCTACTAAAAATAGCTCAGACAATCGCTTTAGCTAAAACCTTAAAGAATAGGTTCCCTGGATACAACTTTGTTCCGGTTTATTGGATGGCTTCAGAAGATCATGATTTTCCAGAAATTAATCATTTGAATCTATTCGGAAAAAAGTATGAATGGACAGCTGAAGAGATGGGCGCAGTGGGAAAGATGCCCACTACTGGAATAGCGGAAATGGCGAATGATTTAGAGGGATTGTTTCAGAGAAGTCCAGAAGTCTTAGAAATTATTCATGAAATAAAGGATGCTTATTCCTCGAGTGAAACGTTGTCAGAAGCAACACGGAGAATGGTACATGCTATATTCAAAAACGAACCTCTCGTAATCTTAGATGCTGATGCACCAGCTCTAAAGAAGTTATTTGTAGGTCAAATGAAAAACGAATTGTTCAACCGAACTATTCATGATGAGGTAGAAAAGTCATCTAAAGAGCTTGAGAAATTAGGATACCATAAACAAGTAAACCCTAGAGAGATAAATCTATTTTATCTGGGTAAAAACTCTAGAAATAGAATA
>CAZTVP010000150.1:0-300 GCA_964616995.1 uncultured Comamonadaceae bacterium | reverse complement strand
TGGAAAGTTCTAGACTCCGATGTTTCTTGGTCTGAAGAAGAACTAGAACAAGAGCTACAGAATCATCCAGAAAGATTTAGCCCCAATGCCTTGTTCAGGCCTATTTATCAAGAGTTTCTTCTTCCTAATTTGGTCACTATTCTGGGGCCTGGAGAACTGTCTTACTGGTTACAGCTTAAATCTACATTTGATACCTTGAAAGTAGATTTCCCTATTCTGAAAATGAGAAACAGTCATGCGTTTATGACTCAGAAGGAAAAGAAAGTTTTAGATGAACTTAACATTGGCTTTAGGGATATG
>CAZTVP010000149.1:0-6171 GCA_964616995.1 uncultured Comamonadaceae bacterium | reverse complement strand
AAATGGGTGTTACATAATGCCAGAGGTCATTCCCGAAAATGAGTTCTTCTCCTGTGTCTGCTTGAAAAACAAATTCTCCGGGAACCAGTTCTTTTTCATAAATCAGCTCTTTATCTGATGCTTGTGTTTTTTCATAAATCTGAGTAACGCCTCCTGTAATGTTTTCTCTATTCACTACTAATGCCGAAACTATGTAAGGCGCACCATCTTCATGTACGCCTTCTGGAGAGTTTTCTCCCAGCACATTTTCATAGGCCAGAGTTCTCATAAAATGGCAAGTGATTTTCCCAGTTTTCACTTCTGGATGAAGCGCCTGAACTCGCTTCCATATTTCTTTTATGAAGAGGGTTAATTCTTCTGTAATTTCTTCATTTTCAGCCTCGGTAAAAACCCTTTTCATGGCTCTGTGGTCATCTACTTCTTGGGTAAATTCCTCAGTGAGCACTCTGTTTAGGTTCTGGTTTTTGTCTATTTCTAGCGTTGCAATTTTTCTTTTTCTAGTGACTCTAGAAATTCTGTTGAACTCTAATTCTTGTTCAGCGTTCAGCCGTCCTAGCCACTTTTTAAAAACAGATAATTCTAATACTCCTGAGTAAAATGCTTTGTGGTGTTTTTCTAGTTCCTCCTTATCATTTTTAAACCATTCTGTAAGGCATGAAAACTGATTTTCTCTCACCAGATATTCATCATCTACCATGGTTTTAAACACCTCAGCATAGCTGTTTAGGAGTTTAGCTTTGTCTATACCTAACTCACTTAAATCCGCCACTAAAATGGGCGATTTAACTTCTCTGCCTAGAGACTTGGAAATGTCTTTTTGGGTTATCAAGGCTGAGCTGTTTTAGAATTGCACCGCAAATTATTCTTCATCCTCATTATCATCTTCCTGAAATCTCAGAAGATCCTCTACCGTCTGATTCACCGGTGGAATGTCTTCTTCTGTGATGGTTTTCAGCACTTCCTCAGTGATTTTAGCCACAGAAACTATCCTATTAGCCTGATACTCTATGATTTTTTCAAAGAGATTTCTGGCGGTTCTGGCGTTTCCGAAACTCTTATGCCTGTTCTCATACAGCTTATCGAAAATATGGGTGAGTTTCTCCTTGGCATCTGCCGTTAATTGAAAGTCATTTTTAGCACAAAACAGCTCAAAAATGGCTATGAGCTCTGAAGGTTTATAATGCTCAAAGGTGAAATATCTATTGAATCTAGACTGCAGCCCGGGATTAGATTCTATGAATTCTTCCATCTCATCTGGATAACCTGCCACTATTACCACCAGCTCATCTCTGTGGTCTTCCATCTTCTTAAGCAGCACTTCTATGGCCTCATTCCCAAAGTCTTTTTTATTCCCTTTAGCCAGCGAGTAGGCTTCATCTATAAACAGAACTCCGTTTAGTGAAGAGGTTACTATTTCTTCTACTTTCAGCGCGGTTTGGCCCACATAGCCTGCCACCATTCCTGTTCTATCTGTTTCTACTAAATGGCCTTTTTCTAAATAACCTAAATGTCTGTAGATTTTAGAAACTATTCTGGCCACAGTGGTTTTTCCTGTTCCTGGAGGCCCCATGAACACAGAATGAAGAGAGTTATTGACTGGTTTTAGTCCTTTCTCTTCTCTCAGTTTCTGCACTTTTAAGAAGTTAGCCAGTTCTTCTACTGCCTTTTTTATATTGTCTAAACCTATGAGTTCATTTAACTCTGACATGACATCTGCCAGTGTTTCGTTCTCATCTATTTCAGACTGAACTACGCCTTTTATGTTTTTCTTAGGCCGAAATACTTTGTCATTAATCTTCTTTAGAATCTTTTCTTCTTCGGTAGAAATGGTGTCATCTGCCTTAGCTATCATAGATGAAACTCTCACCAGAAAAGAACCAGAGTTAGAAAAATGTTTGTGGTCTATTCTCTTTAAAACTGATGGCAGAAGAAATTCATTTTTATAATCCTCTCCTGGATTAAAAAGGCTGGCATCCTTTATAATTTCTATGTTCTCCTGAAACTTATCTGATTTCACAAACTTGTTTATCCGCTCCAGAGAAAGCACATCTATCATGTCTTGCCCTTGGAGTTTTTCAAATAAAAAGGCTAGTGTGAACTTAATTTTAGATTCACTCTTTTGATTTTCTTTATCGCTTAATGGATAGAGCCAATTGAATACTTTAATGATGTCTTGAAGAATGAGATGTTCTGCTTTAAACTCTAACGCTTCATCATTAGAATTCATCATCATATTTACGGCATTCTTAAACTTCTTATCTGCATTTAGGTCTTCTGCTAATTCTACAAGTTTATTTCCTTCGTTCTGAAGAATAACTAGGAACTCAGCGTCTATATCAAAATCTTGGTCTTGACTGCTTTTTTGGTTCACAAAGTCCTTAAACTTCTTAGTGAAGCTCTCTAAATCTTTCTTTGTGTCTTTTTCTAGAAGGACTAGACTTTCTATGAATTTCTCTAAAAGTTCTTTGTGAGCAGCATCCGATTGCAACGCTTTATTTCCTAAAACCACTCCTCTTTTAAGCGGGGATTTTTCAGTTAAAAAATGAACGTGTTTATTAGAGATCAGCACTTCAGGATTTTGAAAATCTTTAGAAGATGAATAGATTAACAGCACATCTTCATTCTGCGTATTGAGCTCTTTAAACAGAGCACTGATGCGTAAAATCCTCAGCGGATTCATGCCTATTCCACTCAGAAAAAGACTTTTCTGCTCTGAATTCAGACCATTTAAAAACTCCTCTAGCTTTCTCTATATTAGTCTGTTATTCATTACTTTAATGATTCTATTTGCATCATAGAGTCTTCTACTTCATGCACGAGTTCATCAAATTTGGACATTCTTTTAGTTTCTCTAGTTCTGTTAAAAGGCAAGTCCACATTTATGTGTTTCACAAACTGAGAAGGCGCGTGTTTCATGATGTAAATATCATCTGCCAGATACACCGCTTCATGAATATCATGTGTTACAAAAAGCACCGTAGGGCTGAATTTTTCCCAAATCCCTATGAGTAAATCCTGCATTTGTAATCTGGTTTTCACATCCAAAGCACCGAAAGGTTCATCCATTAACAGAATCTCAGGATTAGACATGAGGCTTCTAGCTATGGCTACTCTCTGAAGCTGACCACCAGAAAGCGTAGGATACTGCGCATATTTTTTTTCATGGCCTTCTAGTCCTACCAGCTTTATCATTTCCATGGATTTCTCGTCTCGCTCCTTTTTAGAAACGCCCTGAAATCTTAGTCCTAATCCCACATTATCTAAAACGCTCATCCACGGCAGAGAGGAATACTGCTGAAACACCATGCTCACTCTATTTTCTGAACTCACTGGTTTTCCTTTAACCAGCACTTGGCCTTTAGTAGGGTCTTGTAATCCTGCTATATAGCGTAGCAGTGTAGATTTTCCACATCCAGACATTCCCAGAATTACAGCGAACTGTCCTTGCATGGGTTTGTCTTCTACTAGGAAATTTAGATTCTCTATGATGTTAGTCTTTCCACCATCATAAGACTGGTAAGCACCCTTGATTTCAATGATGTTTTCATTCTCTGGATTGTCGTAAAACTCTAAAGACATCTATTTACTTTTTGTGGGCTTTATTAATGTATTTATGAGGGAAAAGGAGCTTATCTAGCCATTGGAATAACTTATCTTGAAGTAAACCTATAACTACTATAATTAAAAGAATAGCAAAGGCTTTGTCTATTCTGCTCTGTCTTTTAGCTGTCCATATAAGCTCCCCTATTCCGCCTCCTTTATTCAGCATTTCAGCTATGGTGATGTATGTCCATGAAATAGCGGTTAACACCCTTATATCATCTATGATTCTAGAGAATACATAAGGCATGTAAACTGTTCTTATAGTTTGCCATGGAGTGGCACCTAGTGTGAACACCGTGTTTAGATAAACTTTATGAACCTCATCTATTCTCTGCACCACTACGGGAATTAAGTACACTATAATTCCGAATGCTAGAAAGGAAACTTTCATTTCGCTTCCTAATCCCAGCCACATGATGAAAATACCTGTAACTGCGGTTAGTGGAATAAATCTATACGAATCAAAAATCCTGCTGAATAACCCTCTAACAAGAGGAATTAATCCCAGTAAAAATCCTACAGGAATAGATATGAGAATAGCCACCAGATAACCTAAAAAGTTCAACTTAATAGAATAGAATGTGTTTCCAATGACATCATCCTCCTTATTCAAATCTGGGAATGACTTTAGAACTTTTATAGGAGAAGGAAGAAGTGGATATACTTTTTTCTTGGTTAAGCCATATCCTTCTAGCTCTTCTGAAGTCATTACTTCTAGCTCATCATAATGCGCTATGAGTAAACTATCATTCTCGTAATATATTCTTTTAGAAACGCTAAGGTCTGAAGACTGAATTTCTTGGTTCTGAGTGATTAAATTTTCAGAAAGTCCTTCAGCTAATCCAAACCAGAGCAAGATTAGAATGATAGCACCTATCACAGTGAGAATAACATTTTCTCTATTGCTCAAGGTGCCTCTGAGTGCAAAATATTTATTGCTAGCCATTTTTAATCAACAACTAGCTCAAAGTCTGTTCTTCTGTTTTTGGCTTTGCAATCTGCATTCTGGTTAGCCTCACAACCAGGAACTGGTTTATCTGGTCCGTTTCCTATAACTATAAATCTGTTCTTAGGCATGTTATGCTCAGAGATTAAGTAATTAGCCACAGATTGAGCTCTCTTCTGAGAAAGTGTGAGATTACTCTGTCTGTTTCCTACATTATCTGTGTTTCCTTCTATTCTAATTCTAGCATTAGAGAAAGCCTTAGCTATAGAAGTAAACTGAAGATCTATAATGGTTTTAGAGTTTTCATCTAACTGAAATTCTCCTGTTCTAAACGTAATACTAACCTTCTTAGAAGAAAGAGACTCTTTCTTAGAAATTTCATCATCTACAGCAGTAAATGTTTTACTTTTTTCTGCATTATGTTGGTCTCCAGATAAATCTGTTTTGGCCACTAAATCTTTAGTAGAAAGGAGTCTCCAGCTTTTAGCTTTAGCTGTTCCATAACCTAACTCATCATACTTAAGCTTCATTTTATTATAAAGCTCTTCTCCAGTAACTCCGTTATAGCTTGAATTCATGCCAAAGAAGTTCATGTTATCTCCATGAGTAGCTAACCTTACATTATTAATGGCATCTAAACAGAAATCTTCTGGCATTTTAAGTCCATCTGCTAAGATTTTAGACGCTTTCACTTTAGCTTGGTTTGAAGAGTTTAGTTCAGCTGCCCCTTTCATCCATCCTTCATATAAATCTCTCAATTGAGGTTTATAGCTTTCTACAAATTCTTTCTTAGCTAAGAACACATCCGCTATAATATGAGAAGCGTTTCTAGTACTTTCTAACACTCTAGAACCTGCCACTTTACTCACACAGTCTGCATCATCTGGACTCCAAACCACGGCCGCATCTACAGAACCACTTTTAAATGAATCTGCCGCATCTATAGCGCTAGGAACTTCTACTATCTGCACATCACTAGTAGTTAAATCACCTGCATCTAAAAGCCAAATAAGAAAGGAGTGAGAAGGAGTCATAGGAGCCACGGCTATCTTTTTTCCTCTTAAATCGCTCACTTTATTAATTCCTCTTCTTGAAACTATGGCGTCTCCACCTCTGCTCCAGTCTGCTTGGAAAACCACTTGAGGCTGATATTGTTCCAGTCCTTCTACTTCCGTAGGAAATGCATCTATGGTAGCCCACAGTAAATCTAAAGAACCATTTTTGAAAGCATCTCTAGATGCGTCAAAATCATCTATGACTTCAAAGTTGACCTTGAAACCATAATCCTTATAAAATCTAGAATCTGTATTAGGTTCAAAACCTTCATTAAAGTATTGTCCACCAGCGTATCCTCCCCATGTAACTACTCCGATATTTAGAACATCCTTGTAGCCATCTTTAGCGGCTTGGTTAGTCTTCGTGACATCTTCTATTTTTTGCTGAACTTCTGGGTCTCTTAATTTCGTTAATAAGAAATATAGTCCTCCTATTATAGCAGCTACTATTAATATTTTTGAAAGTGGTGTAAGTCTTTGTCTTGCCATTATCTTGGTTAATTATTAGTCGTCAAAATTAAATAAGTCTGAATACTCAGAAGTTACAGATGACTATACCGTTAACAA
>CAZTVP010000148.1:0-6215 GCA_964616995.1 uncultured Comamonadaceae bacterium | reverse complement strand
CCCCTAAAAATCAATTATCCACACGACTCCTTGTAAAACTGAAAAACCTCCACATCCTGGTTCTTCTTGAATGTAGAGGTTAGTTATAATTGAGAAAAGATGGGTTTTCAACCCGCTTTATGCCCTAGTAAGTCGTTGGGAGATTTTAAAATACAATAAAATCAAGGGGTTTGTTGGATTTAGCATAGCATGGCTATCCTTAATTCAAAAAGTTCTGTAAGCGTTTGATTTTGAAGTAGTTTAAAATCGCACCAGATTTTCTAATGCATAATGTAGGTTCTAGTACCTTCTAATTTTCTTAGAAGGAACTATGCTCCGCCCATCAGGAGTAGTAATCATGTGGTAAAATTCTTCGCATAGGTAATTAATGGGTCTTCTGAATTTTTTACCGCTTAGGTAACAGTCCCATGCTTCTAGTGCTATTTTTTTAGTTACGTTCCATGCGTAAGAATTATAGCCTGAAGGTCTGGAAAATGAATTAATATATCTTTCTGCTTCTGTTAATGTACTCATGACGTATTCTTTTTTAATGATTGAATACATCAAAAGTCTAGAGCCAGACCGTAATCAATTTACGTAGCTAAAATTTTACTGAATTTAACCCGAATTATGCTTTAGGGTTTAATATTGAAGAAGAGCGCTAAGAAGGGTTTTTTTCACTCGTTTCCTGAGCTTTTTAGGTTCTAAAACTTCTACGTTATTTCCGTAAGAAAGAATGAGTTGAACTAGTTCAAAGGTCTGCAGCGCGAATAATTCTACGACAGTTCCATCTTCTTCTTCAGAAACTATTAATTGAGAGTGGTGGATAGGACGGCTCTTGATATACTTGGCCTGCAATGGTGAAAACTTCAATCGAATTCGAACAGGAATACCATCTATTTCTGTAATACCTATCGAGTGTTTAAAGAATCGGTCAGGATCGAAACCCCGTACTTCTTCGAATTTTTCCTTGAGGATTTTTACTTTTTCTATTCTATCCAGTCCGAAAGTGAGATAATCTGTTCTATCATCAGACCAAGAGATAACATACCATCTTCCTTTATATTCTTTGAGTAGATAAGGATCTAAGAGGTACTTTTTGGATTTGTTCTTTTTAAAGCTGAGGTATTCTATCTCTGTTTTGCGTTTACCACTTATGGCTTCTATTAATGTTCCTAGGTGTTCAGAGCCTGAGTTGCTAACGCTTTTTTCAAATTGTATGAATTTCTGTTCTTGGTCTTGAGCAGAGTCAGGGCTTGTTTTTAATTTGTCAAATATTCTCTCGATAGCACTACTAAACTGCTTGAAGATTTCTATCTCTCTGAACTGATAAAGCGTTTGCGCAGCGAATTTTATAGCTCCTAAATCCTCTTCCTGAAGGGGAATCTCATTTATGCTATAACCTTCTTCTTCATAATAGTAACCATTATGCTGTTTGCTGTATTTGATAGGAGCGTAGTAGCCAAGCTCGCTCTCATTTCTCATAGCGTACAGGTCTTTTTCTATGGTACTGTCAGAAATCCTATCTCCAAAACTTCCATACAAAGACTCCTCACATGCCTCTTTTAATTCTTCCTTAGTAGGGTAAGGCTTAGTAGTGCTGCTAATGAGCCTATCTATGATTCTGTACCTAAGAAGTGCGTATTTATTAACGGGCATGGTGCATGAGCTTGTTAGTCTAAATTAGAAAACTACTCTAGTGCTTTAAAAAAAGAAAGCGCCACTTATTACAGTGGCGCTCTTGAAAACCATAGACGGTCTTACTTATAATCAAACCTTAACCAACTATTACTATGAAAAAACTACTTTACCTTGATGTCTATGGCTTTTCTCTTCTTAGCTATTTTAGGTAGCGTTATGGATAAAATTCCATTCGCATACTCAGCTTTAATGTTCTCAGTGTCTATGTTATTAGACAGTTTAAACGTTCTTTCAAACTTAGATACGCTAAACTCTTTCATCTTGTAAGTCTTATCCTCAGACTCGGTTTCTCTGTGTGCAGAGATTTTAAGCGCATTGTCTTCTAAGTCTAGATTGAATTCTTTTTTCTCATATCCCGGCACTGCTAATTCCAGCACGAAATCCTTTTCGTTTTCTAAGATGTTCGTATTCGGGAAAGAGCTGCTCCATCCTTTAGGTGCTAGAGAAGAGTTAAATGCATCTCTAGTGAAAAAATCATCAAAAATCCAATTCATTAATGACCCGTTTTGAGGTGTTTTACTATGCTTTACTAAATTCATTTTTTTTGTTTTTTAAGTTCTGCGGTGCAATAGTCAAATCCTATTCCTTTCGAATTTAAATGACAAAAAGGCGTGATTTGAATGTTTTTAATGACAAAAAGGCGTAAAATCGCTTATAGAAGGTTCAAAATTGGCATTGAAAGGCTTAGAAACTTCTGAATCGATTAATGAAAGTGCTTACTAGAACGGAAGAATGTCCGATAACCAAATCCCTATTTCATAAATCACAGGAGCTATCAAAAGAATATTGAATCCTAGTGCTACCATAACTATTCCTCCAGTAGAGAAAATGAGTTCTTGTACTTCCTCAGTAAGAACGGGTTCTAGGTAAGAAGCGGCTAATGTTAGTCCTCCTTGGAAGACAAAGAGCGGAATGGCCGAAAACAAGATGCTTTTACCGAAAGCTGAAGCCAGCGCGGCCGATGAAAATAAATCCATTGTAGCCTTGGTGACTATGAGGTCTCTATTTCCTGTTAACCCTTCCTGAAAAGTGCCGAGCAAGGTCATGCTGCCAACACAGAATAAAAGGAACGCGGTAATGATACCTTCGCTAAAAGATTTTTCAGCTTCTTCTCCTGAGTTAAATCGATTGAGCCAGAGGTTTAGCTTTTGTTCCATTAGTAATCCTTCTCCTATGATCGTTCCTAGAACAAGAGAAAGAACTACCGTTAATATGTAATCTCCCTTTAGACCTATAGACATCCAAATGCCTAAGAAAGCAGTAAAAACACCAAGGGCATTGAAAACTCCTTCTACTATTCTTTCTGGAAGTTTGCTTTTAATAAGCATGCCTATGCTACTTCCAAGGATTACTGTTCCAGTATTTATGAGCGTGCCTATCATTTTTATAAGTAGTGCATAAATCTACTAAGTAATTTTCCTTTTTCATTTCTAAAATTTTGCACCGCATAAAAATTACCTTTGTCGGGTATGAAATTCACTTTAGAAAAAACGGATGAAGGCTCTAAAGCCAGGGCAGGATTGATAGAAACTGATCATGGAAAAATAGAGACTCCCATTTTCATGCCTGTGGGAACGGCTGCTACAGTTAAAGGAATGACACAGCAGGACTTGACTAATGATACGCAGGCTCAAATCATTTTAGGGAATACCTATCATTTATACCTCAGACCTGGAACTGAGATTATTCAACAGGCTGGAGGGCTTCATAAGTTCAATGGATGGGATAAACCTATTCTAACCGATAGTGGAGGATATCAAGTCTATTCTCTAAGTGATAATAGAAAAATTAGTGAAGATGGTGTGGTGTTTAGGTCTCATATAGATGGTTCTAAGCATCTGTTTAGTCCAGAATCTGTGATGGAGATTCAGCGTATCATAGGAGCAGATATTATCATGGCATTTGATGAGTGTACGCCTTATCCATGTGATTATTCTTATGCGAAAGACAGTTTAGATTTAACTCACAGATGGCTACTGAGATGTATTAAAAACCATGAAGAAAACCCTGGGAAGTATGGCTACTCTCAAGCGCTTTTCCCTATAGTTCAGGGAAGTACATATAAGGATTTAAGAGTTAAAAGTGCAGAATTCATAGCGGAGCAAAACATGACTGGTAATGCGATAGGAGGACTTTCTGTAGGTGAGCCGCATGAAGAAATGTACGCCATGAGTGAAATAGTGTGTGATGTGCTTCCAGAGGATAAACCACGCTATCTAATGGGCGTAGGAACTCCAGCTAATATTTTAGAGAATATAGCGTTAGGAATAGATATGTTTGACTGTGTAATGCCTACTAGAAATGCCAGAAATGGAATGCTCTTCACCTGGAATGGCACCATGAATATGAAGAATAGAAAGTGGGCTGATGATTACTCAGCTCTTGACCCAGATGGCACTAGTTATGTGGATAGTTTCTACAGCAGAGCGTACGTACGTCATTTATTTCATGCCAATGAAATGCTAGGAAAGATGATAGCCACAGCTCATAACTTGGCGTTCTATCTAGATGTAGTAAAACAAGCCAGAGAACATATTCTAGCTGGTGATTTTCATGCTTGGAAAAATAAGGTGGTTAAAAATCTAACGGTAAGACTTTAGAGAGATTGGGTACTTTAGATAAGTATATCATACGAAAATTCCTTACCACTTTTTTCTTCATCATAGTGGCCTTCATCATTATTTCAGTGGTCATAGATTTGTCTGATAGAATGGATGATTTTATAGAACATCAAGTTCCTCTCGGGCCTATTCTGATTGGATATTACTTGAATTTCTGTATAAATTTCGGGAATCTGCTCAGTGGTTTACTCATCTTTCTTACGGTAGTACTGGTCTGTAGTAATATGGCTCAGCGCACAGAGGTCATAGCTATTCTGAGTGGTGGAGTTTCTTTTAATAGGTATTTGAGACCTTTTTTCGTGGCATCTACGTTTTTGGTAATTCTGTTTCTTATCGTTTCTCATTTTGTGTTACCTGCAGCCAATAAGCGAAAAATGGTTTTCGACAAGGAGTACATGGACTCCAAGCTTTTCATTAGAGATAAGAACCTACACAGAGAAATCTCTCCAGGTGAGCTGGTGTATTTTAAGTCTATTTCTGCAGATAAATTCTTGGGCACTAAGTTCTGTTTAGAAAACTGGGAGGATGGAGTATTAAAGAAGAAAATCATGGCCGACCGAGCTACTTATTTCCCAGAAGAAAAGAAGTGGCAGTTGAACCGTGGACACATGCGGAAATTCTATGAAGACGGCAGCCAGAGCTTCGAGAAATTCGATAAGAAAGATACGGTGCTAAACCTTACTATTAATGACTTTGGGTTTAAGTCTAATATTAGTACAGCTATGTCTTGGTCTGAGATTACGGAGTTTATAGAGGATTTAGAACGGAAAGGCTCACCTGAAAGTACCAAGCATGCCTTGGAAAAACACCAGCGGACGAGTATTCCTTTTAGTATTTACATTTTTGTACTTATAGCGGTTTGTATAGCTTCTAGAAAGCTCAGAGGTGGAACGGGAATTCACCTAATGCTGGCTGTAGTTATCGGTTTTGCTTATGTGTTTTTTCAGCGAATAGCTAGTGTTTCCGCTACTAATGCAGGTGTCGATCCACTGATAGCTGTTTGGATTCCAAATGTCATTTTCTTAATACTTGGGATTTGGGTTTATTGGCGAGCGCCTAAATAGTCAGAGCTGGATACTCCAGAGCTTGAATTCGCTGAACTTTTTGAGTTCTTCTTGTGTTGGCTTATTACTGAATAGTCCATAGACGGTACTTCCACTTCCACTCATGGAAGCATAAAATGCTCCGAGTTGAATTAGTTCATTTTTTATGCGGTGCAATACTGGATAAACCTCAAACAACCCGAGCTCAAAATCATTTTTCCAATTTGATTGCCAATCAGAAGGGGGTAAGTCTAATTGTAGCTCAGTCTTAGTAGTTTTTTCTAAATCAATGTTGCCATACGCTTCTCCAGTACTGATGTGAAGGTTAGGGTAGATGAGAACGAGGTGATAACCTTTTAGACTAAAATCTAAAGGAGAAATTTTCTCACCTCTTCCTTGAATTAGAGCAGCTTCATCTTCGAAGAAAAAAGGACAGTCGCTCCCGAGTTCAGCGCTAAGTTCAGCAAGCTGTGGTTTAGAAAGGTTTAAATCTTCCATTTCATGTAGCAGACTAATTACGCTTGCCGCATCTGAGCTTCCGCCACCTAAACCAGCTCCTATGGGAATATTTTTTAGAAGATGAATATGATAATGATTCTGGATGAGGTTCTTTTTGCGCAGCAGGTGAACCGCTTTCAAACAGATGTTTTCTGAAGTGTCTCCTGGAACCTCTGTGTTATGAACAAACATCTCATCTTGTTCTGCAGGCATAAGCTCTACAAAGTCATAGATTGGGATTTTATAAAATACACTTTCTATTTCATGAAAACCATCTTCTCTCTTTCTCTTGACGTAAAGTCCGAGGTTGATCTTAGCAGGAGCCTTCCGAATCATCAGTCTAAGTAACCGTATTTCTTCAATTTTCTGCTAT
>CAZTVP010000147.1:0-6249 GCA_964616995.1 uncultured Comamonadaceae bacterium | reverse complement strand
GGTGTAATCCTCCTAATGAACCCTTGCTTCCGAGCGAATTCAAAATGCCAGAATTCTGCTCTTCTGCTCCTCCACTTCCGCATCCTAAGCCTAATAATGAAGATAGCGCCACTCCACCTATTCCCATGGCCGCTTTGCCTAAGAAAGTTCTTCGGTTTTGGATAAGGAGTTGTTCTTCTACTATCTTATTTTCCTTCATTTATCCTCTCGTTATGGCTTCGTCTAAGTTGAAAATAGCATGGGCTAATAAACTGAGCGCTGCTAATTCTTTGGTCATTTCTTCGCGGTGCAATGGGGTTTCTCCTATACTCGAATATTCTTCTACCACTACTTCTCCTTCGTTGATTTGAGCTATTATGGATTGGTGCAAACTGTTCAGCACTTTCATTTCCGTTTCAGATGGAATCCTTGATGTAGCCATTCTAAATAGAAGCTGAATTTGCTCTTGATGATCAGAAGTTTGTGTATTGCAACGCTGAGCTGTAACCCTAGCTGCTTCTATAATCTGAGGGTCATTCAATAGCACCAATGCTTGTAAAGGCGTATTCGTCTCCGACCTTTTTACCGTACACAAATCACGACTGGGTGTATCAAAAGTGAGCATGCTAGGAGGTGGAACCGTGCGCTTCCAAAAAGTGTACATGGATTTTCTGTAGAGGTCTTTTCCCATGCTCTGCTCATAAGTGGAAGTGCTTCCGCCACCACCACCTGTGGTTTCTTCCCAAATACCATCAGGCTGGTAAGGCTTAACACTAGGGCCTCCTACTTCCGGGTTTAACAATCCAGAAATGTCAAGCACCTGATCTCGGATAGATTCTCCTGAGAGACGAAGTCTGGATGCTCTGGCTAGATAGATATTCTCAGGATCAGCAGTAAAAATCTCTTCTGTAGATTCTGTGCTTTGCTGATAAGTGGCAGAAAGCAGGATTTGCTTAATGAGATGGTTTAAATCCCAGCCGCTATTCATGAAATCAAGGGCCAAATAATCCAATAAATCAGGATGGCTTGGCAAGCTACCTTGGTTCCCGAAATCAAAAGAAGAATCTACTATACCTTTCCCAAAGAATTTTTGCCAAACGCGATTAACAGCTACACGTGCAGTCAAGGGGTTATCTTTATGAAAAAGCCATTCGGCCAAACCATAACGGTCTTTTGGAAGCTCCTCTGGAAACTCTAGCAGCCAATTAGGTGTATTGGCAAAGACTTCTTCCTGAGGATTGTCATACGTTCCTCTTCCTAATACATATGCCTTTCTAGGCGACTGCATTTCTTTCATCACCATAACTTCCACTTCATCATCCTTGAAAGAATTCATATTCACGAAGGAGAGCAGCTGTTCAGACTCTTTTTTAGTAATAGTCATCTTAGGTTCTGCGGCTAAGATGGCCATATCCATCAGTCCTTCTTCATCTACATTATTGAAGAAACTGAACATTTCGAAATGCTCTTTTTGGCTTATAGGATCATATTTATGGTCATGGCAACGGGCACATTCCATGGTAAGTCCTAAGAATGCCGTGCCAAAAGTGTTTACTCTATCTTCTACGTATTCTACTCTGAACTCTTCGGGAATCACTCCACCTTCGGCTGTGATTTTATGATTTCTATTGAACCCTGTAGCCAAAACGTGCTCTGCGGTAGCATTAGGAAAAAGGTCACCTGCCAACTGCATTTTTACAAATTGGTCATAAGGCATGTTTTCAGAAAAAGCATGTATCACCCAATCTCGCCAAGGCCACATGCTTCTTTCAAAATCATCTTGATAACCATGCGTGTCTGCATATCGAGCCACATCCATCCAATCTGCCGCCATGTTTTCTGCATGGTCTTTAGAATTCAAGAGAGAATCTATGATTTGCTCTAAATGTTCATCTGAACTATTGGCTAAAAACTCATTTAACTCCTCAATAGAAGGAGGAAGGCCGGTTAAGTCAAAATGAACTCTTCTCAATAGCTTTTCCGGAGCAGCAGGCTTAGTAGGAGTGAACCCTTTTTCATCCAACTTTTTAAGAATAAAGCGGTCGATCTCATTCTTAGCCCAGACATTCTTGGTTTCAGGAACAGAAGTTGGCTCAGGTTTTACAAAAGCCCAGTGTTTCTTGTATTCAGCTCCTTGTTCCACCCATTTGGTCAAAATAGCTTTTTCACTTTCTGAAAGCGACAAATTAGACTCTGACGGAGGCATTACTTCTGAAGCATTAGTAGAATAAATGCGTTTGACCAATTCACTCCGAGCAGTATCACCAGGAACTATGGCATGTCTATCTAAATTTTCTCCAAGCGCTGCATAAGCACCTTCAGCCGTGTGCAGCGAAAGATTTCCTTTTACAGCCGCCTTATCTGGCCCATGACACACAAAACACCTGTCTGAAAGAATAGGCTTCACATGTAGCGAAAAATCAACGTTTTCAGGGATTTGTAGCTCAGCTTTAACTTGCTGTGCAATAGTCTTTTCTTCTCCAGATTGACTGCAGGAAAAGGCTATGATAAGTATGAGAAGAGTATATGTGAGGTGTTTTTTCAAGTTGGGTTGGTGTGCTACAAATTTAAGGGATAGTGGGTGGTTTTTGGGTGGTTAAAATTGAAAGGTGATTTGAATTTGGAATCAAATCTCAAACAAAAATTTTAAAGATGTTCTTTCAACTTATCTTTACCATCAAATGAAAACTACATACTTACCACTTCTTTTCTTACTCTTAGCATCTTGTTCAGCTGATACTAGCCTGAAAGACTTTAATCCTGATGAATTTGATTATTCGTTTGAGATTGATTCAAAGGAATTAAATGTATTGAATGATGGTGGAAAAGTAACACTAGGAATTTCAGAAAACACATTTCTTACTTCTAAAAATGAGCTATATGAAGGGAAAGTTCAAGTACAAGTAAAAGAGGCGTTTTCAGTATCTGAGATGATGATTTCTGGACTTTCTACTACTTCGAATGGCAGGCCTTTAGAAACTGATGGAATGTTTTATGCCTCTTTCAAGGATTCTTTAGAAAAGGAATTACAGATTAATACAGATAAACCTATTTCTGTTTATGTTTCAACAAAGGAGCTGAATCCAGATATGAAACTCTACGATGCTGAAATAAAAGACGGGAAATTAAACTGGGTAAATCCCCAAGCTCAAACTACCTTATTAGAAAAGGCTGGCTTTGATAATTTGAGCTTTAAGCCAATTGGCTTTGAGAAGGATGTTCTTACAATCAATGAATATCAAGACTTTAATCGAAATCAACTTGATAGCCTATACAAAGATCTTTATTCAAAGTGGGTGATTTATAATGATCATGGAAATCAAGAAATCGGTCATGACAATGAAATAGGCCGTGAAGAGTACTTAAGTTGGCCATTTGATCTACATCCGTTAATAACAGCTCTATTAAAGTCTGAAAAATTTGAAAATACTTGGGTGAACACTAAAGCATTTGAAGCCAGAATTCACTCTTTTTTATTGAAGCAACCTAAAAAGTTCTTTTTCACCTATATGGATAATTTAGACAAGCAACTTTATTATTCTGATAGTTTAGTTATGGAACTATGTGAAGAAGATTATGAATTAAGAGAGGAAATCAGAAATCATTTCAAAAGGAGAGAAAGCAATATTGAAACACCTTCAAAACTTTCCATTTCTATCCGAGATTTTATCGAAACAGAAGTAAATAGAATTGAAGAAGAAATAAAAGAAGCTCAAGCTGCGCTGAATCGTAAATATGAAGATAGCATAAAGCCAACTGAAGAAGAATTAAAAAGTCTAAACTTAAAAATTGAGAAGAGGAATGCACATCGACTTCCTCAATATGGTTTTAACCTTACGACTTCTGGTTGGAAAAATGTGGATGTAGGGATAATTCCAAAAGATTGGAGTAATGCTTCTCCCAGTATCATAGTTTTTAATACTGAAGGATTAATTGTTACAAGGTCTTATTTGATATTTCCTAGTGAAAAATCCTTAGTAGAGTTTGATGTTAAAAACTCGAATCAATTTAGCTTTATGAATCCTATTCCTGTAAAACACAATAATTCATTTATAGCCGCAACAATAGGTTTTGATGAAAGAGATCAGTTGTATTTTGGGTCGAAACAAGTATATTTTTCAGATTTATCAGAGACAATAGAAATTAGTTTGTCTAAAGCTAATAAAGAGGAAATCAATTACCTCACAACCGCATATTCTGATTGGAATGATGAAAATAATGTTTCGAATGAATTTGTCGTAACAGATTTGGAGCGCAGAATAGTAAATGCGAAAGCTCATAAAAGAAAATCAGAACTGTTTAGAACACCACTTTTTATGAGCGCTTTCACTCCGATTCTTGACCAGGAATTAGGTAGGACTTTGTTTGAAAATAACTGCTCTACATGTCATAACTTAGACGGAAGTGTTCTAGCTGCCCCAGGATTAAATCAAATTGTGGATAAATGGCCATTGCAAGAAATAGTAATGTTCACTAAAAACCCAAAATTAACTTGTGAACTGGGGTTTGAAAATGCAAATAAATCTGCTGATATATGGGAGCCTAGGTTTGGCTGGATGCAATCTTCAGCAATGTCAGAAAGCCAAATTTTGAGTATTTTACTTTATATAAGTGAGTTTGAAACTTGTAGAGGAGCCTAGAAGATTTGGCAAATGAAAGAAGTTGATTCCTTGTGGGAGATTGATATGGAATTCTAAAAAAAAAGAAGCCCCAAGACGTTTCTCGGAGCTTCTCTAACCTTAACTAAAACTAACTATACTATTAATAATGAAAGCGTGTGCCCTCGTATGTATTATTATCAATATTAACGAATGTGTTTCAACATATCTTGGGTAAAGTTTCATTTTAGTCATACTAATATTTAAAAGCTAAAAATGTGTGTTTACAAGACTTGAGTTGCTTCAAGCAACCATCCTAATTGGATGTTGTAGCTTATTCTTTTGAAAATCACCCCTGACAAAATATGTCTTTAAAAACTCTATTTTTGATGCTATGAATCACTTATCCAGATTGTTATCTATTCTAACTATTCTGAAATCCAAAAGGATAGTTACTGGACCTGAGTTGGCAGAAAAGTTTGATGTAAGCCTTAGAACGATTTACAGAGACATTAGAAAATTAGAAGAATCTGGAGTTCCCGTGCTAACCATTGAAGGAAGAGGTTATTCCATTATGGAAGGATATACTGTGGCACCTATTATGTTCGATGAAAAGGAAGTAAATTCTCTTGTAATGGCTGAGAAATTGGTTTCTAAAACAAATGATGAATCTTTAATCAGAGATTTTACCAACACACTCACTAAAATTAAATCAGTTTTTAGAGCATCCTTACAGTCGCAGAGCGAAATACTCAACAGCAAGATTCACATTTTTAAGGATAGAACACCAGAGGAAAAATCCAACTCTCTTTCTGCCATTCAGATGGCAATTATAAGCTTTCAATTGGTCAATATTTCCTATGAAGATAAAGATGGAAAGCCTTCAGACAGGCTCATAGAACCACTGGCTATTTATAGCATGGAAGAAAAGTGGATAGTGATAGCTTGGTGCAGATTAAGAGATGACTATCGTTCATTCAGATTAGATAGAATTAAGCATTTTCAGATACTTCGAGACCAATTTGAAGATAGAAAATTCGACTTAGCTGCACATTTTTTAATGTGCGCTGAAGAAGAAAATGTACCCCTGACGCATTTTGACATGAGCAAAAGATAAATTTGTATCGTAATCAATAAAACTCAATAAAAAATGGAAGTAAAAGACGTAGCTAACAAATGGGCAGAATACTGCAGAACAGGACAATTCGATAAAGCATATGCAGAATTGTATGATAACAAGTGTGTAAGCCTAGAAATGGATGGAGCTCAAGGCATGACCCCGAGGGCTGAAGGTATGGAAGCCATTCTTGAAAAAAGCCAAAAGTGGGACTCTATGGTAGAAGAGTTTCACGGCATGGAAATAGAAGGGCCTATAGTGGCAGGAAATCACTTTACCGCTACTATGAAAATGGATATCACCATGAAAGGAATGCCTAGGAGAGTAGATGAAGAAGTAGCTGTTTTTCAGGTGGAAAATGGAAAAATTGTAAATGAAAGATTCTTTTATCCTGTAGGCTAAAAACAGAACCATAAACTTCATACCTTCGTTTAACTAGAAGGGAATGAAAAAAGCATTAATACTCATATATAAGAAGAGAAGTCAGAATGGACTTCTCTTTCTTTTTTTGATAATGTTTTTCTGTCATTATTGTTTCTCTGAGTCAGGAATTTG
>CAZTVP010000146.1:4353-6250 GCA_964616995.1 uncultured Comamonadaceae bacterium | reverse complement strand
TCGCACAACACAGGAACGTTTGGTTGGGAAAACAATTTTAACCGTTTGGCCAACTTTCGAGTTTACAAACACAGTGGGCATTTGTGATGGAGAAACCTATGTAGAAGGAACTTCTTCTTATGATACTGCTGGAACTTACGCAGATATTTACACCTCCGTGAATGGATGTGACTCTACAATTGTTACCGTGTTAGAAGTATTCAGCGTTGCAATGCAAACCAATGAAGTAACCATTTGCCAAGGAGAAACTTATACTGAAGGAACTTCAAATTACACGGCTGAAGGGGTTTACACCGATAATTACCTCACAGTAAATGGATGCGACTCTACTGTTACCACCATTTTAACTGTGGCTCCAACTTATGAAATTACCAATGAACCCAGTATTTGTGATGGTGGAGTGTATACAGAGGGAACATCAACCTACACCACAGCTGGAACTTATGTAGATATCTACACCAGTTCATTAGGTTGTGATTCTATTGTAAACACGATTCTGTCTGTGGCAAGCCAGTTTGAAGTAACTAACGAAGTCTCCATTTGTGAAGGTGAGACTTATTTAGAAGGAACCTCAGAATACACCTCTACAGGAGTTTATGAAGACACTTACACAAGTACTATTGGTTGCGACTCAGTGGTGACTACCATTTTAACTGTTGGTCAATCTTTTGAATTCACTAATCAAGTCTCCATTTGTGATGGTGAATCTTATGTAGAGGGAATATCTATCTATGAAACCGCTGGCACTTACACAGATGTTTATTCTTCTGTTCAAGGTTGTGATTCAGTTATCATAACTGAATTAACGGTAGTTCCATTATTTTCTCAAACCAATGAAGTAGCTATTTGTCAAGGAGAGTCTTATTTGGAAGGAGCTAATGCTTATAACACAGAAGGAATCTATGAAGACCTGTACACTTCTGTTGATGGATGCGATTCATTAATCACAACTGTGCTCACTGTTCATCCAGTATTTGAAGTTACCAATACGGTAAGCATCTGTCAAGGGGAAACCTATTCAGAAGGAACTTCATCATATACGATAGCTGGAACTTATACAGATGTTTACTCGTCTGTTCAGGGATGTGATTCAGCTGTAATTACCGTTCTGGACGTAATTAATATTGCACCGCAAACCAACGAAATAACAATCTGTGATGGGGAATCCTACACGGAAGGAATTTCTACATATACTACCACTGGGGTTTATGAAGATGTTTATACCTCTGTTTCTGGCTGTGATTCTTTAGTTACCACGGTGCTCACGGTAACTCCTGCTTACAACATCACTAATGAATCAAGCATTTGTGTTGGAGGTACTTACATAGAAGGAACCTCTGAATATACTGAGCCTGGAGTTTATGAGGATGTGTATACTACTTCACTTGGATGTGATTCTATAGTTACCACGATACTTACTGTGGACGAGCAGTTTGAAATTACTAATGAGGTTAATATTTGCAACGGAGAAACCTACACTGAAGGAACATCAACGTATGATACATCGGGCACTTACATGGATACTTACTTGTCGGTATTAGGATGTGATTCTGTAGTTACCACAGTGCTGACTGTAGGTGAGAGCTATGAGGTAAATTATAGCGTTGCAATATGTGAAGGAGAAACGCATATAGAAGGTACTTCTATTTACGATACGTCTGGAACATATACCGATGTATACACAACTGCTTTGGGATGTGATTCTATAATCGTTACAGAACTTACGGCTTATTCAGAAATCAATACCACTAATGAAGTTTCCATTTGTGATGGCGACTCTTACTTTGAGCAAACTTCGGAATATTCTGTAGCAGGAACGTACACAGATATTTATGCTACTGCAGATGGATGTGATTCTACAGTTACGACCATCTTAACGGTGAACCAAGTATTTGCG
>CAZTVP010000146.1:0-4253 GCA_964616995.1 uncultured Comamonadaceae bacterium | reverse complement strand
GAACATACACGGATGTTTATAGTTCAGTTCTTGGATGTGATTCTGTGGTGACTACAGTGTTGGAAGTACAAGCCACTATTGCAACGCTAAATCAAACCAGCATCTGTGATGGGGACACTTATATAGAAGGCACATCTGATTACTCCATAACTGGAGTTTATGAAGATGTTTACACCTCAGTTCAGGGGTGTGATTCTATAGTCACTACCGACTTAACAGTATTCCCTACAGCTGAATCTCTGGTAAACATTACTTTATGTGAAGGTGAATCTTATTTTGAAGGAAATAATGAATACTCAGTAGCTGGTACTTACTTTGATTTTTATGAAACTATTAACGGATGTGATTCTTTAGTTACTACAGTAGTAGCCGTAAATCCTATAGATGAAATCACCATTGAAGTAACCATAAATGAAGGAGAATCTCACGTAGAAGGTGATAACGAATACACCTCAGCTGGATCATATTTAGACGTTTATCAGAATGTGTATGCTTGTGACTCTACCATCACTACTATTCTAACTGTAAACCAAAACTATGAGACCATAACTTCCGCTACTATATGTGAAGGAGAGGAATATATGGAAGGCTCTAGTATTTATACCTCCACGGGTACATATACAGAAAACTACACGAGTGTATTAGGAACTGACTCTATAGTCATTACTAACCTCACCGTAAATCCTTCTCCAGTGTTGGAAAATACTATAACAATCTGTGCTGGTAACTCATACACCGAAGGTACTTCTACTTATTCGCTAACAGGCACGTATACCGATATTTACAGCACTACATTAGGGTGTGACTCTACGGTGATTACCAATTTAACTGTACTTGATGAAATTTTAACTGAAAATGATGTGGAGCTGTGTAATGGTGGATCTTACCAAGAGGGATCAGAAACCTACACAGAAAATGGTATTTATGAAGTCACGTACATTTCAGCCCAAGGGTGTGATTCTATCGTGGTTACAAATGTAACAGTGTTAGAACCTCTCGTCTCTCCACAATTTGTAATTCTCTGCGCGGGTGAGACATTTACAGAAGGAACATCTATCTATGACGTTTCAGGAACGTATGAAGATGTGTACACTTCAGTCTCAGGATGTGACTCTCTAATTATAACAGAGCTGCTGGTTCTAGACGCTAATAATACCATTAATAATGTAGAAATCTGTGCGGGAAGTCAGTACATGGAAGGCACCTCAGTTTATACTGACCCTGGAACTTATGAAGATATTTACTTAGATATAAATGGATGTGACTCTGTGGTAGTTACTAACCTCAGTGTCTTACCTCCTATCTCTGTTACTAATGAAGTAGAAATTTGTACAGGAAGTGTGTACATCGAAGGAACTTCTATCTACGATTCTACAGGAACATATACAGACACTTATCAAACTACAGATGGATGTGATTCATTAGTGATTACGGTACTAGCGGTGAATGATTTCGTTACCAATACGATAAACGCATCTATATGTGAAGGTGAAACTTATACTGAAGGAAACAGCAGTTACACTATTACAGGAATCTATAATGATCTATACACTACAGCCACTGGATGTGATAGTCTGGTAGTAACTAACCTTACGGTTAATGCGGTGCAATATACAAACACCTCCGTTACCATCTGCGAGGGAGAAATTTACACGGAAGGAACATCCATTTACAACACTACAGGAGTTTATACAGATATTTATCAAAGCATTACAGGATGTGATTCCACAGTCACCACTAATCTAACCGTAATTCCAGCTATTAGTATATTAAATAACATTTCTATTTGTGAAGGAGAAACGTATGCAGAAGGAAGCTCTATATATTCTGAAAGTGGAACTTACATAGATATTTACACCAGCTTTAGTGGCTGTGACTCTACTGTAACTACAGTTTTAACTGTAAATCCGTTATTAGCTACTACAAACGCAGTTAACATCTGCCTGGGTGAAACATACACGGAGGGAAGTTCCATTTATAACACCACTGGAATTTATACAGATGTATACACCTCTTCACTAGGATGTGATTCTACTGTTACCACATTACTAACCGTAAATGAACCCACAGTCACCCAGTTATCTCTAGCAGTATGTGAAAACACACCACTTCCTGATTTAGGTCAGTATTTTGATGCTGCTAACGACCGTTTTATAGATTCTCTACAGACTATTAATGGATGTGACTCTCTAGTCTTTACTAACCTAGAATACATTAACCCAGAGGTCATACTACCTCCTTACATAGAAATCTGTGAAGGTCAGTCATTCCAGGCCTCATTAGAAGGACTTGAAACAGGGTTCACTATTCAGTGGAGTACTGGTGCTACTTCTGCCGTAGAGAATTTAGATGAAGAGGGAGAATATTGGGTAACCATTACATCCGAGAACTGTTCTGCGTCAGATAGCATAGAAATAGAAGTTCATGAAATACCATTCGTTCCAGAGTATGAATTCGACTTATGCTTAGGGTCTTCACTCGTGCTTCAGCTTCCAGAAAATAACGGAACAGTGATCTGGGAAGATTCGCTGGAGAATCATCAGTTCGTAGTTCAAGAGGCAGGCAGTTATTCTGCCACTTTACAAAATGCTTGTGGGCTATTCGCGTATCCTTATGAGATAAGTCCTGTGGACTGCAGCTGTAAAATCTGGATTCCAAATGCATTTACTCCAGATGATGATGGACTGAATGAGCGGTTCAGCGTAGTGCATGACTGTGATTTCGAGACCTATGAATTACTCATATTTAATAGATGGGGAGAAGTCATTTTTGAATCTACAGATCCTGATGAAAGCTGGAAGGGTAATGATGAAGAAGGTAATCATTATGTACCAGCCGGAGTTTACACATATCTATTCACCTACTCGAGTAGAGATGTAGATAATAGAATAAATGCTGATAAAATATATGGTTCGGTAACGGTGGTGAGGTAGTTAATTTCCAGTTAATTCTCTGAAGTTCCTGTTAAAACTCTAAATGTTCTCTTAAGAATTGAACCTTCTCAAGTTAGTGCGTGTACCCTTGTGGTATAATTTAAAACAAACACTTATGAAATATGTAATCTTATTCATTGCGTTCACCATTGCGCAGCAGCTACAGGCTCAACCCGATCAAATATTCTTAGAACCTTTTATTCAGATAGAAACTGAAATCCATGATTTTGGGGAAATAAAGAGAACGGAAAAAGGTGAATATGCCACATGTACGTTCACAGTTCAGAATGAAGGAAACGAGCCATTAATAATTTCGCGGTGCAAGGGTTCATGCGGATGCACCGTACCAGAATGTTCTTCTAAACCAATCTCAAAAGGCGAGTCTTCTGAAGTAACCGTGCGCTACGATAGCAGCCGACTAGGCGTTTTCTCTAAAAAAGTAACTATCTATAGCAATGCCTCAAATGAACCTGAGAAGGTGCTAATTATTAAAGGCACAGTAATTGATTAACTGCTAGAAAGTCTGTGTTAATGTCTTGTTAATTTGGAAACTTTTTAAGGTGTTTACACATATATTTGAATAGTTAATTAGAAATTGAAATAGAAAAAAATAAAACAATGAAAAAACTGATTTTAGGATTAGGATTAATTTTAGCTTTCTCTTTAGGAACTCAAGCTCAGGAATTAATAACTGGACCAGCCATAGAAATGGATAAAGATGTACATGATTATGGTGAGATAGAGAACGGTGGAGACGGAACTTGCGAGTTCAAAATCACTAACATAGGAACTGAGCCGTTAATCGTTTCTAGATGTAAAGGTTCATGTGGATGTACAGTGCCACAGTGTGAAAAAGCACCTATAGCTCCAGGGGAGTCTTCTCAAGTAAAAGTAAAGTATGATACTAAGAGAACTGGTCCTATCAATAAGTCTGTGACTATCACTTCTAACGCTGTTAACGAGCCTACTAAAGTGGTAAGAATTAAAGGAAAAGTATTAGCTGCTACTAGCGGTACTCCGGTACTTAAAGATACTGGCGCTCCAGTAAATAACTAAGAAATGAGTATAAAAGCTGTACTGGCTTTTATCATTATAGGATTAAACTCCGCTGCAGTCTTAGGACAGTATGCGGAGTTTTCTTTTGATAAAAGAATTCATAAGTTCGATCCAGTGCCTGAAGGCCAAGAGGTCAGACACACATTCACTTTCACTAATAAAGGTGATGTACCACTAATCATTTCTAGTTATGATGTAGAATGTGACTGCACTAAAGCTATTTATGAAAAGGCTCCTATTCCTCCAGGAGAAAAAGGTGAAATA
>CAZTVP010000145.1:0-6261 GCA_964616995.1 uncultured Comamonadaceae bacterium | reverse complement strand
TCTACATACACCGCTATGGCTATTTTAGGGTCTTCTTTCGGTGCAAAACACATGAATACCGAATGGTCTGCCACTGGTGGTTTATTTTGGACAGTTCCGGTCTTTCCACATACGGTTATACCAATGTTTTTTAAGTTAGCACGTCCTGCGGTTCCACCAGGTTCGTTTACCACTCTTTCCATGGCGTTTCTTACCACTTCAAAATGACGAGGACTGACGCCCACGGATTTCTTCTCTGTGAATTCAGATGGAATGGTATCAGTTCCTTGAACTCCTTTAAGTAAATGTGGAGTAATGTACCATCCTCTATTGGCTATAATGGCTGCTAGGTTGGCCATTTGGAGAGGATTCACTTGAAGCTCTCCTTCACCTATACTTACTGAGTAAATCATGCTGTATGTCCACTCCGCTTTAGGATACCAGCGGTTATAAAAAGCAGTATCAGGAACTGTTCCTCTCTTTACAGTAGGCACGTCTGAAGGAAAGCGTGTGTGCAAGCCAAACTTCTTGATACGTTCATGCCACCACTGAACACCATGTTTTAAATCCATAAACTGGTCTTCATGCTTCTCAGGATATACCATTCTGCGCATCACCTGCCTGAAGTAAGGGTTACAGGAATGCTTTATGGCGTTTTCTAAGTCATCATTCGTATGAGCACCATGGCATCCTATGATTCCTCTGTTGCATCTAATTCTGGTTTGAGGAGTTATGGTTCCAGCTTCTAAGGCTATTAGACTCTGGACCATTTTAAAGATGGAACCGGGCCTGTATAAACCATTTAAAGCTCGGTTAAATAAAGGGTTTAGTGTGTCTTGACTGAGTTTACTGAAATTAGCTCCTCTCTTTCTTCCTACCAAGTCATTCGGGTCGTAGGTAGGAGCACTTACTAGTGTGAGAATTTCTCCAGTGCTAGGTTCTATGGCTATGATAGAACCTCTTTTGTTTACCATAAGCTTTTCTCCGTAAGCTTGGAGTTCTGCATCTAGTGTGGTAATGATGTCCTTTCCTTCGATGGGTTCTTGATTCAGTTCACTATTGGCTTTTCCTACTACCTTGTTAAAGTTGTTTACGTAAATAGCTTGCTTTCCTTTAGCTCCACGCAGTAGTGGTTCATACGATTTTTCTAACCCTCCTTTTCCTACATAATCTCCTAATTGATAGAACTTTCCGCTATCTGCATCTAATTCTTTTCTGTCAATTTCACCAAAGTTTCCTAGTACAAGTGCTGCACAGCTGTCGGGATAATTTCTAAGCGTTCTTCTCACAGCAAAGAATCCTTGGAAATAACTGAGTTCTTCAGAAATTCTGAAATAATCTGATTGTTCCACGTGCTTAGCTACGGTATGAGGATTAAAGAGCTCTCTTCTGGCTCTGGCTCTATCCAGTACTTTATCTAAGTCTGCTCTGGTTATGTTTAGAAGATTGACCAAGCGCATGGTGTCTAGGTCTTCTATTCTTTCAGGGATAACCTGTATGTCATAGATAGGCGTATTGGCCACCAGAATCTTACCGTTTCTATCATAGATTTCTCCTCTTGACGGTTGAATAACGAGTTCACTTTCTGTAAGAGATTTAGCTCTCTCTACCCATTCTTCATTCGTAACTTGAAGAGAGAATAGACGAATACTAAACGCCAATATGATGAACAGAACTAGGCCGAGTATGGCATATCTTCTATTTTGTAAGCTATTCATTTACCTTCTTCTGGTTTGAACTATGTACTGATATATCACTACTATTAAAAGTGTAATAACTGAGCTGAGTAGTACAGTTAATAAGGTAGAGAAGAAGTTACTCCATGAGAGTTTTTCTAGGTAGAAAAGTAAGAAATGATGCGCTAAAATTAAAATCCCTCCATAAGCTAAAAACCAACTGATTCCTTGGTCTCTGAGGGTGGGCTCACTGTTAAAATCATAACCATCTCTAGGACTCAGGGATTTAGTAAGACGAGGTCTTAAATATCCCATAGTACAGCTAGCAAAAGCGTGTAAACCCTCTGTATTCAAACTGAAGTCAACTAGTATTCCAATTAGAAAGGATAAAATAATAGTAAGCCAAACTGGTGTTTCAAAAGGGAGAAGAAGAATAAATAGCACATAAATCTGTGGTAGAATATATGCTGAACCCAAGCCAAGGCTATCCATGTTATTAAAGATGAGCACTTGGAGAAGTAGAAGCACTATAAAACGGATGATATTTTTTAGAATCAGCGGCATTCAGTTATTCTTGAGGAATAAAGTTGGATTCTAAATCGACTTGTTCTTCTCTTAGTAGATTAGAGATGACATAAACGTCTAAAACAGTGTGGTAGTCTGTTTTTAGTGAGATGTCTATGTTTTGAATATCTCCGTTTTCTTCGGTTTTTTCTACATAGCCTACCACTACATTCTTGGGTAGAAACTTAGAGCTGGCGGTAGTAATAATGGTATCACCTTCCTGCACATTTACCCGTTTTCCTATTTCGTTTACTTGGGCTTTAGAAATATCTGCACCATCCCACTGAAGAAGTCCTGTAGCATTATTCTTCTTTAGAGATACCCGAAGCGCCATCTTTGAATTGATAATAGGGGTAACCAGACTAAAATGCTCAGATACCTTAGTAATTCTTCCAACTAATCCATTAGTTACTGAAACTACCCCATCATTTAATTGGACTCCGTGAATGCTTCCTTTGTCTAGTGTGAGGTAATTCGTTCTGTAGCTTGTGGTCTTATTAATGACCTTAGCAGGGCGGTAGATGTACTCAATTCCTCGAATGCTGTCTAGTCTATTGAATGTGCTATCTCGGGTTAATCTCTTATCAAGGTTTTCCATTCTGGAACGGGAAAGTGCAATTATGAGCTCTTCGTTTCTGTTTTGCAACGCTAAATAATCTGTAACCACAGAAGTCTTTTCATAAATAGAACCCATAACAGCTGAGGATGTATTCAAAAAGCTATTCTGATGATGATAGCCGTATGTAAAAAGGAGATATAAACTCAGGAAGGAAAAGAATAGATAGACCAGGAAGTCCTTGAACCTAGAAATCAGTTCTATGATATTCTTCATGTGAGCTTATTTTTCTACTAGTCCTTCATTAAGAATTGGAAACGGTCTATGTTCTTAAGCGCTATACCTGTACCGTTGGCTACAGCCTTTAACGGGTCTTCAGCTACGTGTACCGGAAGCTTGGTTTTAGCTGAGATTCTCTTATCTAAACCTCTGAGGAGTGCTCCACCACCAGCCAAGTAAATACCAGTTTTATAAATATCTGCAGAAAGCTCTGGAGGAGTGTTTTCTAAACAACTCAGAATAGCTTCTTCTATTTTAGCTATGGATTTATCCAGTGCTGTGGCTATTTCTGTGTAAGAAACTTTAATTTCTTTAGGAATTCCAGTCATAAGGTCTCTTCCTCTTACTGGGTAATCTTCTGGTGGCGTATCTAACTCTGTGAGTGCAGCTCCTACTTCTATCTTAATCTGCTCTGCTGTTCTCTCACCTATGAGGATGTTATGCTGCCTTCTCATGTATTCTTCTATGTCAGAAGTAAACTCATCTCCCGCCACACGAATATTCTTATCCGTTACTATTCCACCTAGGGCTATAACTGCTATTTCACTGGTTCCTCCACCTATGTCTATGACCATGTTTCCCATAGGTTCTTCTACATCTATACCGATACCTAGTGCAGCTGCCATAGGCTCATGGATGAGGTACACGTCTTTAGCTCCTGCGTGCTCTGCGCTATCTATTACGGCACGTTTTTCTACTTCAGTAATTCCTGAGGGAATACAAATTACCATTCGGTATGATGGAGCGAAGATGGATTTAGACTTTTTAATCATCTTAATCATGCCCTTGATCATATCCTCTGCGTACTTGAAATCGGCTATAACACCGTCTCTGAGTGGACGAATGGTCTTGATATTCTCATGGGTTTTACCATGCATACGCTGCGCCATTCTTCCTACGGCTACCACTTTTTGAGTGGTTCTATCTACCGCCACTATAGAAGGTTCATCTACTACCACTTTTCCGTTATGGATGATAAGCGTGTTAGCCGTTCCTAAATCTATGGCTATTTCCTGTGTCAGTAAATTGAATAATCCCATTCTAAGCGGGGTGAATTTTAATGGTTAGATGTAAGTCTTAAAATTACGAATAAAGGTCTCCTGAGCTTTTAGCTGAAAATCTATTATTTACAAAGCTTTGTTAATGATTCTAGTGCTTGAAATGCCTAGTTCCAGTAAAGTACATGGCCATGTTATTCGCGTTGCAATAGTCTATGCTCAGCTGGTCTTTAATGCTTCCTCCCGGCTGAATTACAGCGTTAATTCCAGCCTTGTGAGCTATCTCTACACAGTCTGGGAAAGGGAAGAATGCATCTGAGGCCATTACAGCACCGTTTAAGTCAAATCCAAATGAATTGGCCTTGGCTATGGCTTGGTTAAGGGCATCCACTCTGGATGTTTGTCCCGTTCCGCTGGCGCAAAGTTGACCGTTCTTAGCCAAAACCACTGTATTAGACTTGGTGTGTTTTACCAGTTTAGCAGCAAATTCTAGGTCTAATTTTTCTTGGTCACTACAGTCATTTTCAGTAGCTAGTTTACTCTCTGAGATAGCATCTACTTTATTGTCCTTGTCTTGGTAGAGATATCCGTTAAGCGCAGTTCTAACCGTAAAGTTGGCAAACTGAGTTTCCTTCTGTACCAGCAGAACTCTGTTCTTTTTGGATTTTAAAATCTCCAGTGCTTCATCAGAAAAACTAGGAGCTATAACCACCTCACAGAAGAGAGTATTCATCTTTTCTGCAGCGGCTTTAGCTATTTCTTGATTAGAAATTAGAATTCCACCAAACGCAGAAACTGGATCTCCCGCTAATGCAGCGTCATAAGCTTCAGCAATGGACTCTCTTACCGCTAGTCCGCAAGCATTATTATGCTTCAGAATAGCGAAAGTCGGTTTGTTGGTTGGGAACTCGCCCATTAATTGCACCGCGGCATCTACATCCAATAAGTTGTTATAAGAGAGTGCTTTACCGTGTAGTTGTGTAAAAAGCTCATCTAAATTTCCGAAGAAGGCTCCTTCTTGATGAGGATTTTCACCGTAACGAAGGCTTGTTTTTTCAGAAACACTCACTTTTAGGGCTGAAGTTTCTTCACCATCAAAATATCCGAAGATGGCCATGTCATAATGACTAGAAACCTCGAAGGCTCTTTTGGCTAAATATTTTCTCTGGTCAAGTTCTGAGGAAGCACCGCTGGCGTTTAGAATGTCCAGTAGATAGCCATACTCATTCTTAGAAGGAACTATGACCACATCTTTAAAGTTCTTAGCGGCTGCTCTAATGAGTGAAATTCCTCCTATATCGATTTTCTCTATGATATCTTGTTCTCCAGCACCAGAAGCCACCGTTTTTTCGAATGGATATAAATCCACAATGACCAAGTCAAACTCTGGTATTTCATACTCTTCTAGCTGCGCCACGTCTCCTGCTAATTCTCTTCTGCTAAGAATTCCTCCAAAAACTTTAGGGTGAAGTGTTTTTACTCTTCCTCCTAAGATAGATGGATAACTGGTCAGTTCTTCTATAGGTTCTACTGAAATATCCAGTTTTTCTATGTAAGACTGAGTTCCTCCAGTACTGTATATAGTTACGCCTTCTGCGGCTAATTTTTCAGCTATAGGAGCTAGTCCTTCCTTATCGAAAACCGAGATTAAAGCGCTTTTAATTTGTTTTGAATGAGCCATATTCTTGCAGGTGAATTTTAAAAAATGCAAAGCTACCAATCACATCTGTTTTAACAGGCTTTTGGTAGAGAATTAGCCACTCTTGTTGATAATTAATATAAGTTTGGCGCTGTTCAGAGAACGTTTTCATTTGAAGAAGAGAATTCAGATATTTTTAAGGCTGTTTGGCGAGAGTATAGCTTTTGCTTATCAGGCCTTGGTAAACAATAGGTTGAGGACTTTTCTGTCACTTTTAGGAGTGACCATAGGAATATTCAGCATTATCAGTGTCTTTACCTTGGTAGATTCCTTAAAATCTGGGATAGAATCTAGCTTTGATATTCTGAATGATGATGTGCTATTTGTACAGCAGATGCCATGGGGCCCGGAAGAAGGTGAAACGGAGTTCAAATGGTGGGAATACATCCAGCGGAGGCAACCCTCTTTAAAAGATGCTCAAAATTTAGAGAAACGACTGACCAAAGCTGAGGCAGTGGCTTTTTCATCGGGAACTCAAGCCACAGTGGAATATAAAAATAGCAGCTATGA
>CAZTVP010000144.1:0-6285 GCA_964616995.1 uncultured Comamonadaceae bacterium | reverse complement strand
TCAGGTTAACAACTTAAGCTTAGTCTATTAGCTTCAGCCTCACTTCCTCTATTCTGGTATCTGCTACAGAGACTATGGTAAGCTTGAAACGCTCTATTCGGATATCCGTGTCTTTCTCGGGAATGTCCTCTAGGTTATGGACTATCATTCCTCCTAATGTTTCATACTCATCATTCTCGGGAAGGGAGAATCCATATTTATGATTCAAGTAATCTAGCTCTAATCTGGCACTAAGAAGGTACTCATTTTCTGAGAGTTTTTCCTCTGTGAGCTCATCATTATCATGTTCATCTTCTATTTCTCCGAACAGTTCTTCTATGATATCCTCGATAGTAACTATCCCCGCAGTTCCTCCGAATTCATCTACTACTACCGCTAAATTTCTTTTTTGCTTAATCAGCTGTTCTAGCACTTCATTAGCTGCCATAGGCTCCGGTACTATACTTACAGGCCTGAGTACATTTTTAATGCTTTCTGGTTTATTAAATAGTTCTGAAGAATGCACGTATCCTATGATGTGGTCAACTGACTCTCGGTAGATAAGTACTTTAGATAATCCTGTGTCTATGAATTGCTGGCGCAATGTTTCTACAGATTCATCTATATTCAGTGTTATCAATTCATTTCTAGGAATTTGACAGTCTCTGGCTTTTAAATCTTTAAAGTCAAGGGCATTCTGTAAAATCTGGATTTCATGGTCTAAATCCTGCTGCTCTTCTACGCTGAATTCACTGAGGTAATAGTTCAAGTCTATGTTTCCAAAAGCTAGTTCTTCAGACACAGCTTCTCCTTTATTTACAAGAGATAGGAATAACTTAGAAAGCCAACTGATAAATACCGCTACCGGATAAAGTAAATAATAAAAGAAGGTGAGCGGCAGCGCAAAACGATTCAACCATTTATTAGGATTCATACTGAAAATGGTCTTAGGCAGAAACTCCGCAGTGACTAAAACCACTATAGTTGAAATGAAAGTCTGAAGTAAAAGAGAAGCCAATTCAGACTCTTGTAAGAAAGTAGATTTATCTATAATTAAACTAGTAATTACGTCTCCAGTGTAAATACCGTAAATCACCAGCGCCACGTTATTTCCAATGAGCATGGCACTGATAAAGATGTTCTTTTTATTCAGTAATCTACTCACAAGCTTAGCTGCGAACGAGCCCTGCTCTCTATCCAACTCTACCTTAAGTCGGCTAACAGAGACAAATGCTATTTCCATTCCAGAGAAAAATGCTGAAAACAGAAGTGTTATGGCTATGATGATAAAATGAGTAGTCAAAACGCAGTTAGCTGAATTTATTTATCTGGAACCTCTTCCATCCGTACATCATGAAAGCTATTAGACTTAACACTAAATAAGTGCTTATTCCTTCGGAATCCTCAAAGAAAAAAAGATAACCCGAGATTCCTAGACCTATCACTCCCAATACTAGCCACATTTTCATGACTGTTCTATTTATACTGGTAAGTTGTTCTTTATTCATTTGACTTGGTCTTTAGCGAATCTCTTTCTGGAATAATGATTCTAGAGTTAGCTGGGTTGATGATGGTATATTTTTTAAAACTGGCATCTGCTCTAAGGCCTGTTCCAAATATAACATTATCTCCTTTATTGATTTCTATATCACGGTCAGTGAAAATCAAATTACTGTCCTGTAGAAGTGTGAGCTCCTCGGTTTTGAGGACATCGCCTTCAATATTGCGCAGCTCCACAGAATCTCTAGCTATAACAGTGTTTTCCTCTTTTAGATAAGAACCACTTTTAGAAGTCAAAACAGCATCTACCTCCTCATCACCATTATACATTTCCACCATTACGCCCTTAGTAGCTTCTAAGTTTTCATTTTTAAACTGGTTCATTTCACCTGCAGAAATTTTATGCATCATTTTACCTTTAGATGAATAGGTAAAGGAACCGTTGATAATGGTTTGCACTGGAAGTATAGAATCATCATTAGCAGATTCTATTTCTTCCATGGTGTTATTGCACGAAAAAAATATTCCGGCCATGCATAGCACAGCCGGAATAGTCCATTTATATAGATATGTTATCTTCAATTAGTCCTGAGTTCTAACTGTAGTAGTAACTCCACAACAGTTGTAAGAAGCTCCTACTTCTACACCCTGCTGGAATACTGTTTTCTTAACAGGCCATCCTTTTCTTACAGAGTTCATACTTTTTTGAGCCTTCTCAGCTACTTCTGGGTCTAGTCTCTTAGCCTTAGCATAGTAATCATAAGCTATCCAGTAAGAACAAGACTTACCAAACTTCTCATCGTTACAGTTAGAGTTACTCCATGCATCTGCTAAGATCAAGTATCCTTCACCACTATTGGCATCTAGGTCTAAGATATCTCTAGCATATCCTTTAGCCTTTGAAGTTTGCTTATTTAGGTTGGCAACTTGTCCAGCTCTAATGAGGTAATCCATTTTTTCTGGGCAGTCTTCAGTTCCACATCTGGTTACTGCTTGGTCTATCCATTCCATAGCTTCACCATACTTCTCTCCTTTTAGTAGAATAAGACCGATAGAATAAGCAGATTTAGCTGAACCGTCATCAGTTTCTGGAACCATCTCTACGTATATGTCACTGTCTGTGCACTCCTTAAGTGTAAGAATAGTAACAGCGGTTTTCTTAGACTCCACATCACCTTCTTTTATAAGGTTGTTCTGAATTAGCTCTAATAAATCATCACAGTCAGACTCTACTTGTAAAAAAATCTTTAAAAGGTTCTTTTGTACTTTTTCGTAGCTGCCTTTTTGCTTATCGTCTTTGGCATTAGCCATACCACCATCTACATACTCGCTAAGTCTTACGAACTCTTTCAGTAACTCTACCTTCTTTTCTATTTTCATAACAGAATCGTCAGCGTTTACTGCTCCAGCGTACTGCTTATAGATAGTATAGTATAAACTCTGTATAGTAGAAGCAGATGACTTCTCTTTCATAGAGTTCACAGAAGGCATTAAGTATGTCTGCGCTTTTTCATACTCATCTGGTCTGTACTTGAATAACTGAGTGCCATACTTTCCCTGAATGTAAGCAGTTTTTCTAGGGAAGTACTCTATTCTCATATCGTACATGTTCAGTAATGAATCTAAATACTGCTGCTGTAGTACAGAGTCTTCTTTATTTTTTTTCATGAATTTAGAAAAGTACTTAGCTCCTTCCGTGTAAAGCTTTTCGCTCACACATGCTGGACATATGCTTCTTACTCTTAACCAAGACTGGTAAGCTACATCTAAGCTCCCTTGCTCTCTGTCTCCCTGCCAAATCCCGTAAGCCTCACGGCACAGTGTTTTTTGGTCTTCTGTTTCTCCCCAGCAAGCGTCATCTCCTTGAGCTAAGAATGCTGTAGAAAACAATGTACTTAATGCTAAAATCAAAATCTGTTTCATCTCTTTAGTTATTTATCGGTATTTACTTTTTACAAACCATCTATCGTTTCTGTGTGGCATTATACTGATGCCTATGTAACCGTTATAGCTGGTTTCTTTTATTAATCCATTAGTAGTAGTTCCCCAAGTTCCAAAATCCATGCCTAAATTTAATCGGCTAAAAGAATTACTGCCTAAAAAAGGAATGGACAATCCTGCTGAAATCCTTTGTATAGGAAGGATTTCGTCACTAAAACTTAGGTAAGAAGTTCCATTAGAAAAACCTAGTTGGTAGATGGTAGTTTCGTACCATTTGGTGTTGGGCTCGTCTATCGGTTTTGGGGTCAATTGAAGACCCACAGAAAGAATCGAAGAATTAGTATATCTATCTGGTGAAACGCCATCATCAAAAGCACCTGAAAATCCGTTCCAGTTCTGGCTTTTGTATTGCACCGCTAGCTCTACCTTACGTTCTTTCTCGTTCTGGAAGCTAAACGTAGCTCCTACTCTTAATTCTGCGGGGAGTCGTAAGTCACCTTCTACTTCTCCTGAGTAAAAGATAGTGTCCTGAGGACTCAACGCATCTACCGTGGCATTATATGTAGCATTCTGTATGAGCTGCTCAGCGGTAAAACCTAAACCATTTTCTAGACTATAGCTGGCACCTAAGGTTAGGTCTATGCTATTGGTTTTTACACTTTCTCCTCTTCTGTACTCGTACGCTGTATTTAGGTTTTTCTTTATCAGCGCTCCCAGAGTCAGCGAGGTTCCTCGTAATAAAAGCGAATTATTTTCTGCTCTGTGATAAGCTGCAGTGTTAGAGAAAACCACGTCTCTAGTATAGTCTGTTCTTCCAAAAATTACATTTCCATTTAGACCTAAGGAGAACTCAGTGTCTATATACTTGACCGTATCTACTAAAATTCCTTTCGAGGTAGAAACAAGCTTGTCTTTCACTATGGCATGCTTGCCTGAAAATCCAAGATAACCTCTGGTATAACCTCCGTCTCCCGTATACCTATACTCTGCTGTGGAACCGTCTGGTAATACCTCTGCCGCCTCTCTTAAGTTATATCCCACACTGCTGTATGGCATAATTCCAAAAGCGGCTCCTAGCCGTTTACTCAATGGCAGCCCAACACTAATTTCTGTAAGTCTAGTTATGGAATATTGCTCAGTGGTAGTTTCGTTTTCTTGGAAAAGGCTTCTACCTGTCAATCCCACCTGGAACACAGGTCTGATGAGGGAGCTGTATGACGCTGGGTTGGTAAAATTCACATTAAACAGAGGCGCCATAGAAACATTTGCACCGCTTATTCCAGCGGCCATCAAAGGTTCCTGATTGTGTAATTCACCTAAACCGAATCTAGAATAGGGTGAAATGGTGTTTTGCTGCGCAAAAGAAAAATGCACCATCAGAAGGCCACATGCGATTAAAAAATACTGTCTATAAATTGAGCTTAAATAATTCATATAGACCCTCTAGGGTAAGTTTTGGGTTGGCAAAAATCGGTTTTTTTATTCCTCCTACAAAATACTTCATGTCTCCACCTGTGATAAAAACTTGAGTAGCTCCCAAAGATTGTTCTGTCTCTAGAATAAACAGATGAATTTCTCCCAAAATTCCATAATAAACTCCAGCTCTAAGGCTGGAATCTGTGCTGCTTCCTATGAATGCTGGAGAACCTAATTCTTCTATTCTGGGTAATCTGGCAGAGTAATCATTCATGGCCTTGAACCTCATCTTAAATCCTGGGGCTATGGCCCCTCCTTTGAATTCTGCTTTACTAGTACACATGTCATAAGTGATGCATGTGCCCAAGTCTATGACCAGGACATTTTGTCCTGGAGCATATTTTAATGCTCCTGCTACATTAGCTATTCTATCTCTGCCAAGAGTCTCCGGTGTTTCGTAGGCAAGCGTAAAAGGCAGCTTACTCTCATGGCTTAGTAAATGTATGGGCGTATTCTGGTTTAGGTGTGATTGTATATGCTCTGTGAACTCTTTACTAGCCGTAGAAGAAATAATAGCTCCTGAAATGCTATTAGATGATAAGACTGAATCTAAAGCTTGGGTAGCTTCCTCATGAGTGTTCACTATTCTTTCCTCTAACTTTCCATTTCTGACCAGAGAATGCTTTATAAAGCTATTTCCGATATCTACGATTAAACCTACTTTTTCCACTGTAGTGTTTTATACATGTGGGCCAGGTCTTCACTCAAGTAACTTTTCACTGGAGCTAGAGAATCTGCATTAGGTCTTAACTCGAAGTATAAAGCGCCTCTTAAAAAATGAGAAGTACTATCTGTGAGGAAAAACTGAATAGGTGAAGCCACATTACCTTTTAAATCATAAGTGAGGCCATAAACTTTATTCTCATCTACCCGAATAGGCTCTGCCTTAATTCCTGCGGCTTTTACATTGTGCTGATAAGCATAATTATAAGCGTCTTCTAAGAAGGGCTGAATGTATTTATCTTCTAGGGAAAAATATGTAAAGTGAACCTTAGCTTTGTATTGAGGATAAACCAAGTTAAACTGATGCTGGTCTTTTCTCTGTTCTATTATGGAGAATTTAGCTCGTTCTATCACTACAGGAATAGATAGCGTGTCTTGTACATATTCTTTTTCAGGAAAGTCTATTCTGAAGTAACTCTGAGGTTTCGGGAGGTAATAGTCTTCTTCTCCACAGCTGATAATCGAAAGCATTATCAAACTTACAGAGACAAACAGCAACTTATGACTGAAGTTCTTCATTCTGGACGCAGACTTTTACACGTTTTACTTTCCGCTTGTCCGCGGCTTCTACTATGAACGTAAGATTACTGAATGAAATTTTCTCGTTTTTCAAAGGGATTTTTCCGCTTTGCTCTATGATGAATCCAGCTAAAGTATCTGAATCGC
>CAZTVP010000143.1:0-6299 GCA_964616995.1 uncultured Comamonadaceae bacterium | reverse complement strand
TACTCCACATCACCTACAGCTAATGCCATCAAGTAACTTGGAATAGGCTGTTCCATCTTAAAAGAATACTCACCCTTATCGTTCTTTTCTACTGGATTCTCTGCACTCATAAGTGCTAGTAAATCTGGTCTTACTTTAACTGTGGCGTCATAGGTATATCTCACTCCAGGGCTGTCCATGCAAGGAATCCAAGTTCTGGCTAGGATAGCTTGACTCTGAGAGAATAAAAATGGTTTTTCACCATCTACCCATAACAGAGCGCCAGCATCTGGACTAGTTTTATATGAGATAGAAACCTGCTTAGATTCTGGCTTTATAGGAATGGTAAGTGACCTTCCTAAAAGAGGATTGTCTTCACCTAGTTGAAAGGCCGATTCCACTCCATCCACAGTTATAGCGTAGTCGGATAAATCTTTAACATCGAAAATAACTTCTTTAGCATCTGCTGCATTTTCTAAATCAAAAGTGGCTGTGGCGGTTATGATTCTTGTTTCAAAATCTACTTCAGCCTGCCAGTTCAAGTGAGTAACTCTACTTTCATTCGGCTCAGAATAGGAGTGGTGATCTTTAACCAGTTTGTTCATGGCTATGTTTTTTTGTACTTCGGTTTTTTCAGTTGGTTTTTCTGGCGCGGTGCAATGGCTAAACGCACCCACCACCGCACTTAATAATGCTATAAAAAAGATTCTTGAATAAGTCATATCGGTTAAGAAATTAGCTAGCGGTGCAAGGTAGGGGATTTTATTTCAAATGCTGAAAATGTTTTATCTAACACGAGTTAACACCACTCTCTGAACATTAGTAAAACTAAAGTTCTGAATGCCTTGTGTTTCGTTTTCTTCTTTTCCTGAAGTTACTTCGAAAACTAAGTTTTCACCTATGAGCTCCGTACTTGAGGTAAAGTAAGTGTCATCGAGTTTGAACATGCAGTATAGCTTGTTTCCTACATTATATTCTATGAGCTGAATTCCATCTCCTTCATCTAAGATATATCGGCCTTTTTCTGAGTCATCAAGTTTGAGTTTATAGTCTTTCACTACTTCTATAGTAGAAGAGTGATATTCCGTTTTCCAGATGAATAAACTATCATTTTCTGTTCGAGCAGCAGTGAAGGTAACTTGAACACTATCATGAATGTTATTGTATTTGTATAGAAACATAGTTCCTTCCCAAACTCCCAGACATTTCTCTGGAAACGAAAGTGTTTTCGCACTGACACTTTCAGCCTTTTGAATAGAATTTGCAGAGTTCAATTGAGCAAAAACAGGTGCGGAAATAAAGTTACTTAAGAGCAGAAAGCACATAATCCTTGTCAGTAGTTTAAAAGGCATGGGAAAAGTCTATTTGTATTTTTTAAATGGAGTTGTTTGATGGTGTTTGTAGTCAGTAGAAATCCATTGCACCGCTAAGACTTAATGAATGTATATTTTTTAAGACCTATTACCAGAGTGTAAATTCCAGTATTTAGATGGTTAATCATGATTTTTTCTGAAATGTCCTCAGGCTTGTAACTAGCTATTAATTTTCCGCTAGAATCATAAATTTTAATTTCTGAGGCATCATGAATAGGGAGATCCTTCGTTAGGATAAAGTCATTACTCGGATTAGGAAATAGGGTGTCTTTTTCCAACGATGATTCAGTAATGTTCGTACTCAAGGCACAGTCAGCAATATTTCCATATTCCTCTACAGCATTAAAAACTTCTTGTTCTACGGTGTAAAATACGGATGCATCATTTGTCTGGTAACCGTTTCCCACTCCATTAGTCATAAAAACGAACCCCACTCTACGCTCTGGATCGAAGTAGGCATCACTGACCAATCCATAAGCTTCGCCTGCATGACCTAGCATAGTAGTACTCTCAGGGAGAGCTAAATCATTACCGGGAGAAGACGTAATCCTATGGATGCCAAGTCCCCAACTAAGAAAAAGACCATAATAATTATTTCCGTTGGAGCCGTTGTAAGTCCATTCATTGTTAAACATGAATTGACAACTTTCAGAAGTGAGTAGTTCTACACCATTAAATGAGCCATCATTCATTAAGCAGAGCATGATTCTAGACAGGTCTTCCGCGGAGCATCTGAAACCTCCCTGCGGCCCGAATCTGCCTCCGTTAGTTCCTGGAGTGTAAGATTCTAGATTATCAAAAACGGGTTGAGCACCCTCGTAATCATCTACCTGAGGAGTCCAAGAACCTCCCGGTTTTCTGTAGATTACGGCTAATTCGTTTATATCTGTTAGGTGATTTACGTTAAAGGAAGCATCTAAACTTAAAGGAGTGCTTATATGTTGCAAGCAATATTCATCAAACCTTTGATTGCTTACCTTTTCTACTATCGTTCCTAGAATTACGTAATTGGCATTAGAGTAATTGAAGTAAGTTCCTGGTGTGGTGTTGTTAAACTGACTAGCGGTGTAAAACTCACCATCAGTAGTAATGAGTTCGCTTAGGTCTGGAATAGGATTAGAGCTTACAGTAGCGCCTAAAAAATTACTGTAGGTAGGTCCATCTATTATAGTAGAAGTGTGGGAGAGGAGCATTTTAACAGTTATAGGAATGTCGGTATGGGAAGGATTCTGAACCGTGTAACCTAGTATGCTACCGATATCATCATCTAACTGGAGTAAACCATCTTCTACGAGTTGCATAATGGCTATGGCTGTTATAGTTTTAGAAATACTGGCTATCCTATACTTGGATCCCGTATTCATGGCTATTTCTCTGTCCAAGTCTGCCGTGCCGTAAGCTATATTTTCTATAATTCCGTCATCACAGAAGACCACGAGTGAGCCTCCCATCATGTCGTTAGCTTCTGCTATGGATTGAAACTCAGCGTTTAGATCTTGAGCAATGCTTAAAGTGTAGCATGTAGAAAGTAGTAGAGATAATAAAAACTGTTTCATTTCTGACTTGGTTTTTCTGGTCTATGCAAGTTAGTTAGACTTAGTGAAAAATCTCCTTTTAAGCTTTAAAATAAAACCTTCTTGAATAAACTAAACATATCCAGCCCACTAGGCACAGACTTGCAGGACCGATGTAAACCGGTGAACAGAAACCCATCAAATTCCTCTCCTTTACAATGTTGGTTTTAAATCTAACTCTTCCTCAAGGAGGGGTGAATTGTGATGTGCTAAATATGTAGCTAGCACAATTTGAATGAGCATTCCGATAGTTATCGGAACGCGGTGGTTTAAACACCCAGAACTAATCATTTTTTAGTCAGATTACCTTGTTTCCGAACGGAATCTTCAGCGAAGGTTAGATTCCTTCTTTATAGTCAACTAGTCTCCTTGCTTATTTCAAAATTCTTAAATCTAACCTGATGGCTTGATGCTATGTGTCAAGTTGCAAACTTGACTCATTTAGGGGCACAAGTTTTAAAAACTTGCGCCAGCAGATGCCAGCGAGCAAAACATTTGAACCATCAGGGGGCTTAAGTTAGAACTGATGGTACGAAGTGAGTTCCTCATTTGTTTTTAATTCCTAAACTGTCAAGAACATTTTCAAGTAGCACCGATTTTTTCAGGATACGAGTGTCTAATAATTCATCTTCCATGTACTGCTCTACTTTTAAAGTATCTCCATTTAAATCAAAGTAAATCCATTCACCATCGCTCATATCCTCTTTGGAATTTCCAATTACTGCCAGCTGACCATTTTTATGAAATACTTTTTGTGGCCCATGTAATTTATCGTATTGAAAATAATTTTCTTGCCATAAAGCACCAGATTCGTAAAACTCTCTTCTTAGCCCGGTATTATAGCCATTCTCATATTGCCCAACATATTTAATTCCTCCATAAGGGTAGTAGCTCTTGTAAGGCCCAGTTAACATATCATCTACAAAAAAGACCTCCCTTTCAATGTTACCGTTATCATAGTATAGATAGGCATCTCCAGTTTTTTTTCCTTGATTGAACAGTGCAATGGAATTTATATTACCGTTTTCATAATAAATCTTGGTTATTCCATGCGGGACACTATCTAAGTATTCAGTTTCTCTTTGTAAAGCTCCGTTTTCAAAATAAGCCTTTTCTATCTTTACCTCAGTATTTTCATCACAGGAACAGAATAAGATCATTATTGAAATGTTATATAACAAGCATCTAATCATGTCCTTTACATAATTCTGTGGTTCTTCCGCTTGCGTTGACTTGTAGTCCCTGCTTCCAATCCCCCAAAACCTCACTCCTCCACATCCAACAGTTCAATATCAAAAAACAATACCGCGTTTCCTCCGATATTAGCATTTCCTTCAGGGCCGTAAGCCAATCCAGACGGAACGAAAAGTGTTCCTTTTCCTCCTTCTTTAAAGAGTTGAATTCCTTCTGTCCAGCCTTCTATAACATTGCTTAAATTAAAAGAGATCCCTGCTTCAGAAGATTGATCGAATACATTTCCAGAAGGGTAGTAGCCTCTGTAATCTACCGTTACCGTAGAACTAGCATTAGGCTGAGGACCTTCTCCCGGTTCTTCTATAATGTAGTGCAGCCCAGAGTCTGTAGACTGAGCTGTAAGACCATTGTCATCTAAGTACTCTTGAATACGAGCTATATCCTTATCTAGCTGTCTTTCTTCTGCTTTTTTACATCCTACAAAAAAGAAAACTGAGCTTAAAAGCAGTGAAAATATGAGTCTGTTCATGGGGTTCAATTCTATCTATTAAAATTAAAAATTATTTGAAGTATTCCGTCCGCTACTGCTGCCATTTTCTCATAATTGAGTGTTTCTGGGAGGTCTGATGGCAAGTGGTAATTCACGTTTCGGTAAAAGGAAGTGTCGGTTATCATGGCAGCTTTATAACCTTCTGCCCAATAGTTTAGGTGGTCAGAGAAATCTATGCCTGGAATTTTAGCTGGAGCCAATACTGATTTGACTTTAACCGTTTCCTGTTTCTTTAACCCTCTTCTAGATTTTCGTACAAACTTTCCTTCGCCAAGCTTTCCTACACAGCTGATGTAGTTAGCCTTAGTAGGGTAGAAGAGTTTCATAATACTCACTGGATAGTCTTGTGAGCCTCTTTCTTCTGAGTAATATCCTATCATTTCTATGGAGAGCATTCCCAGTACTTCTGCACTGTCTTTTTTAAGAGACCTGGCGTGAACAGCGCTACCCATCATAAAGTCTCTGAAAAATGGAGGTTCCTCCAGCGTAAAACCTACTAGGTCTATTCTGATGTTTAACTCTGGTTCCACCTTGGCTAAGATTCTCCCAAGTTCTAGAAGTGCACTTACACCACTGGCATTGTCATCAGCACCTGCTTGATTTCCACACACATCATAATGCGCACCTATAATCAATCTGGGGGCATTTTCTGGGCCATAAGAGCTCACCACATTAAAGTATTCATTTCTATTATCTCTGAAAACTTGCTTGGTGGTTTTTTCAGAGTAGCTGCGCAAAACATTGAAAATATAATTTCCTGCTCGGGTTAGTTCTTTAGGATTATTCCAAGTTCTAAAAACCGAGTCATTACAGAGCGAATCTACATGAACTCGCATCATCTCTGGTTTAGAGCGATATTCCGAGGCTAGATTTTGACAGAATCCACTCGTAATTCCCCAAAGGGTGAAAAGAAAAACCAGTGCATTCCTTCTTGTTTTCAATCCGTTTTTTCGTTCTGTTGATTAGAATTATACTTCGCCTTTTTGGATCCGCGGTACATTTCATACTTGATGAATTTACACTCGAGTGAACCGTTCATTAGCGCTATTTTCTTGCTTGGCCTTAGCCCTACATTCTTAAAAGCATCTGTATTAGAACTCAGTATCCACGCATCGAATCCATCGTATTCCTGTTTCAGTCGGTCTCCTATGCTCTTGTATAACGAGAGAACATTCAGTTTATTTAGTCGCTCTCCATACGGAGGATTCATAATGATTACACCAGGTTTTCCAGTGTAAGACTTCTCTTGAAACTTAGCTTTCTCAAAGCTGATGTAATCAAGAAAACCGAGTTCTTCGGCTGCAGTTTTTGCCCATTGCACCGCCTTACTATCCATGTCTGAACCATAAATAGGATGCTCTGGTTTTTTAATCTGAGCTAGTGCTTCTTTTCTGACCTCTTTATAAAGTTCAGGTTCATAATCTTTCCAGTTCATGAATCCGAATTGGCTGCGCAAAACATTAGCAGGCGTATTCGTAGCCACCATACAAGCCTCTATGGGAAGTGTGCCTGAACCGCACATAGGGTCTACAAAAGGCTTGTCACCTTTCCAACCGCTCATGCGAATCATTCCTGCTGCCAGCACTTCATTAAGCGGAGCTCCATGACCAGGCTGTCGGTAGCCACGCT
>CAZTVP010000142.1:2091-6309 GCA_964616995.1 uncultured Comamonadaceae bacterium | reverse complement strand
GTCTTCTGATTCTTCCGTTGTACTGGGGAGCTATTTATCTATTAGCTGAAAGCACTACGGTAGATTCAAGGTCGGCAGAAAACCTTAGCACTAGCGCTGGAATCTAGCTTAAAACTTCCACCTAAGCTGAACTTTAATTTCATCTCTCCGGTTAGATAATACCTCATTATTCCCGCTGGAAATAGTAGCTCGGTCATTATAAAACCACTGACTCCATCTCACCCATAAATCTACTCGTCTTCTAATCTTGAGTTTAGTCATGGCGTAAACCCTAGAACCTCTCCCGAAATACGGTGGAACCGAAAACACGTAAAGCAGGTCGTTTTCATAAGCGTAAATTCGAGCATCATACGAGTCCATGCTAAAGTGAGCATACCTAAGAATAAATTGATAAGGCTTTCCTACAGGTTTGTAAATAACATCTTGGTACATCAGAAAGCCATCTTCATCTTCCAAACCAACTTCAGAAAACCTTGCCCATTCTATTCTTGATTTTAGCTGAAGATTACTAGACGGTTTCCATGCCGCATGTAGTCTTACACTTTGTCTTCTTATTTCTACGGGTGTATCTATTAGGGCTTCACCACCTGTGAGATTTTGTTCTTTGGTTTCAGTTCTGTACCTAATGTAATATTCCTGACTTCGGCTGGGTTTATAGGTAAACTGAGCTAAGTATTCTGTTCCGTTACTAGGAGCATCAGTTCTAAATCGTAACCACGGGAAGCTAAACCTATCTGCAAAGGCGGTGAACTTCACCCTTCTGTTCGGCTTGTAATTGATTCCAGTAAAAAGACCTCTCTCGTTTCTAGTTCCGCCCGTTTCACCGAATCCATTATTAAGCACAGAGTGAAAATCTTTGCTATAATTTCTATATACCGCACTTAGTGAGAGTTCCTTGTTCAGAGAAGCTAAAATTCCAGTTATGAGTGCCGTTCCACCATTTTGACTTCGGGCGGCTTCACCATAAAGGTTTACATTTTTCCAAACCTTTCCGAAATCCAAGCTGTAAGCTTGGTTAGAAGCAGCGGAAAATTCAAACTGATTATAAAGAGCTAAATTCCTCTCAAAATCTAAATCATATTGCGTTCTAATCCCATTTAGTCCAAGTTTCCAGCCTCTGAAAAGGGTAGAAATATTAGCTCCTATGTGTTCTTCGGTTACTCCATCTTTATCGGCTATTTCATTCAGAGTTCTATGTAATCCCGTGTTTTGAATACTGGTGAACTCTTGCACTTCCAGTTCTAAAGAATCGCTCGGGTCTGCTAAGTTTCCATCTATCTTCTTTCTGCTGTAGAACACAGTAAAATCCCATTTCTCAGGCCCGAAGGTTACTGCAGCTCCTCTGAGAAAGAGGTTTTCATCTGCTGAGGTATTGGCCTTTAGACCTATGGTAGGTCTTTTTACCGTATTTATATCCGCAGATTTCCCGAAGGCAAAACCACTCCATGTCACTAATCCCTGACCGAATTTAGCGTGGTAATCTCCCAGTGCTACTCGTTTTATGAATCCATCATTTCTATAAAACAAGTGTGCTGAGTAGAAGTCAAAACCATTTGGATTAGAACCCTGAAAAAACTCTTCTCCAGCATCTTTTTCACCGGTAAGACCCATGGAGAATTGATTTCCTTTAGTGTATCTATACCTCAGATAAAGCCTGTCTGGTGAACCTTGAAAAGGAATCTCTCCTTCATCATTAGCTTGGAAACCGCGCTGCTCTTGAATCTGACGCTGATAACGTAGCCAGAGTTCATTTCTTCCTCCTTTAAATACATGCAGTGGATTTTTTTTAGGAGTAGTCTGCCGCTCTTCCACCTGAACGAAAGGAACCATCAAATACGTGGTCTCTCTGTCTAACTGCCTAATCTGATTTAGTTCGTAGATACTTATAAAGTCACCGTATTTTTCTCTGTGAGTAATTATGGCTTCTATTTGAATTTCTGTGAGGAAAAACAGTGCTCTTAGTTCTTCTCTAGAAGCAGAGTTGAGGTTTAGTGGTTTTTCTAGTAGCTCATTGAACGCATCGAATAATGCAGTTAAATCCACGTCACCATTTTCATCCAGTTCCTCATTTAGAATTTCTATCCGTTCTTCTATGATTTGTTTGTTGGCAGCCTCTCGTTCTTTTCTGGTTTGAGAAAGGCATTGCACCGCGGAAAACCCTAGTAATAGTATGAGGATGAGTTTTTTACTCATTTCTATACGTAAATGAAACCATAGGAGAGAAGCCCAGCACCTGATGGTATAAGCTAGCTAAATCCAATGACCATTTTTTAGATTCATACCCAAAACCGAAAGAAAGGCCTCTATCTTGAGTGGAAATTCCACCTCTGATATGCCACTGCTCCAGTGGAGTGTATTCAAGCCCGGTGGAGAAATTAGGGTCAGCTTCTATGTCTTTAGATATATCAGCCAGCACCTTCATGTTTTCAGCCACAGCAAAACGCACACCTCCGCTTATGATGGACTGAACATACTGCTGAACCACCTCGGTAGAAAGAGAAGAACGATTAGGATTTTTTACGGTGAGTCCTACGGTTATTCTTTCATTAAAATCATACTGGAAGCCAATGTTTCCAGTAAGTGCAGAGTAATTTCCGAAACCTTCAGCTATAGCTACATTGAAATAATTCAGTTGGATTCCTGCCCGCAGGTTATCAGATAATTTCATGGCATATCCAGCAGAAATTTGGTTCTGTCTAAACGCCTCATAACCGAAACTATGCACTACGAATCCAAGTCTTCCTTTTCCCACGCGAACTGAACCTACTAAATCTCTGGAAGATAATTCGTTCAGCGTAAATCGGTTAGTGTATGCCGCTCCTGCTTGAAATCCCGAATCCTCTACTAAGATTCCCGCTGGGTTCAAGAGGTTCTGCCACACTCCTGAGTCTGCCATTCCAGTGTTGGAGAGAGCTCCGTGTCTGGCTCCGGCTATTTCAGTAGTATTCTGTGCGGTGCAATGGAGCCCTACAAAACACCCCAAAAAGATAATTATGAACTGAATTAAGGTTGTTTTCACATGTTCAAATATAGCTTGTTTACTCAGTCTAAACGAAAGAAAATCCGTGGGTCAAAATATGTAATGAAGTGTATTCGTATTTTAAAAAGAAATAGTAAATTTGCGCTCCCTTTTAAAGAAAAGGGTGCTTCTACGAAGCTAAGCGGATGTGGTGAAATTGGTAGACACGCTAGACTTAGGATCTAGTGCCGCGAGGTGTGTGGGTTCGAGTCCCTCCATCCGCACGAAGACATGAAAGAGGAGCAGATTTCTGCTCCTTTTTTGCTTTTAAACGATTTATTTATCTAGTACAAAAAATGAACATTACTCAGCAAAATTTAGATGAGTTAAACGCGGTGGTTAAAATCGAGTTAACTCCAGAAGATTATCAGCCCAAGGTAGATAGCGCGCTTAAGTCGTACAGAAAACAAGTGAATATGCCAGGTTTTAGACCAGGTCAGGTTCCTATGTCACTGGTAAAGAAGCAGTACGGGAAGAGTATTCTAGCAGATGAAATAAACAAGGTTCTTCAAACCTCGCTCAGTAATTACATTCAAGAAAAGCAGCTTAGAGTTCTAGGAAACCCTCTTCCTAAAGAGACAGATGAAGAAGTAGGAAACTGGGATAATCCTCAGGATTTCGCATTTGAGTTCGAAGTAGGTTTAGCTCCAGAAGTAGATGTGAAGCTAACGAATAAGCAAAAGTTCGAGTACTTCAAGGTAAAGATAGATGATAAGTTGGTAGAGCGTCAGATGAGTGATTTAGCCAAGCGTTACGGTAAAATGTCTGAACCAGAAGAGAGCGGAGAAAATGACCTGCTAATAGGGACATTAATAGAATTGGAAAAGAAAGAAATCAAGCCAGGTGGAATCATGAATGATACCACAGTGAGCCTTGAGTTCTTAGAAGATAAAAAGACTAAAAGTGCTTTAACGGGAGTAAAACCTGAAGATGAGATTACGGTTAAACCTGGTAAACTTTCTACGAGTGATGCTGATTTGGCTAAGCTATTGAACATGTCCATAGCAGAGGCTAAAAAGGTGAAATCTGATTTCTTATTCAGAGTAAAAGAGGTGAAGAGAGTAGAGCCAGCTGAACTGAATGAAGAACTCTTTGACAAGCTATTCGGGCCTGGAACCATTAAAACTGAAGAAGAATTTAAAGCCAAGACGAGAGAAGATTTAGAAAAGATGTTCAACCAAGACGCTGAGAAAATCTTC
>CAZTVP010000142.1:0-2081 GCA_964616995.1 uncultured Comamonadaceae bacterium | reverse complement strand
AACAGCTTATAGATGATACTAAAATCCCTCTTCCAGATGCCTTCTTAAAAAGATGGATCACTGAAACTTCAGATAAAAATCTTTCATCTGAAGAATTAGAGGCTGAGTATCCTAATTATCAGCGCTCACTTTCATGGCAGCTTATAGAAAACAACATAGCTGCTAAGTTTAAAATTCAGGTGAATGCTGAAGATGCCAAGGCTAAGGCCAAAGAAATTATGGCTGCGCAATACGCTCAGTATGGTCTTCCATTAGATGATGAGCAGTTAGAAGCCTTTGCAGCGCAAACTTTAGCTAAAGAAGAAGATTCTAAATACATCTATGATATGCTTGTAGAAGAGCGTATAGCAGATGCAGTAAAAGGAGAAGTGAAGCTCGTGGAAAAAGAGCTAGCTTATGAAGACTTTTTAGAGTGGGCGCAGAATTAATAATAGAGAAACCTAACTCATAGGTGAATACATTCCATCATCATAGCATACATCTAATTCCAAAAAGGAAAACAGGAAAAATGCGTAGGTGATAAAGCTTATTAGTTTGAAAAATATAAAAACCCTGAGGCATTTAGCCTTGGGGTTTTTTGTTATACGGTGCTTTAGTTTATGAGGTAAAACAGCTCGATTGTGAACGAGAAGAACAGGGTTCGAATCCCGAAGACACCGCTTGGAAAATTAGATGTATTTGGTTTGAGAAACCACTGTTTTTGGAAATAAAAAAGTAGTTAGGCAGATAATGGAGATCTCTTGCTCTTCTGCTTTCCGTTACAAATGAGATTGACTTCATTCCACTATGAGTTTGGATTTCAAGCATTTGGAGTTTCCTTTTAGCTTTAAATAATAAACACCACTGCTTAGTTCTTTCACGGAGATAGATTTTGAAACATCATCAGATTCATACACCATTTTTCCAGTGGCATCTACTATTTCCACCTTTTGTAAGGTATTGTTATGTTCAAGCTTGATTTGAACCATAGACGCTGCAGGATTAGGATAGATAGTGATGCGTTCTGATGAAATTTTTGAAACATTATCTTCTATATCAGGACTTACGGTTTTAAGAACAACTACATTACTGCCTTGTTCAGCTCCTTCCGTAGGATCTTCAGATGACCCTTTAGAGGCTAAAAGTAGATCTCCAGTTCCATTAAAACCTGCGGCATAGTACCCAAAATGATTAGAGAAGGGTTGCTGAAGATACCCATTTGCACCGCAATTATCTATCTCTTCTCCATCAGAATTTATGAGCCAAATGGTGTTTTCATAACTGCTCTGGCCACCAGCACCAACTACATAAATGTTTTCCGTTTCAGGATGCACAGCTAGCTCATAAACGGAGTTGAACGTGTTGCTTGAAGTAGATTGAGCTATTCCTTCTATTCCAAAAGAAGCGTCCAACTCTCCAGTGGAACTATTGACTTTAAATACTACATATTTGTGAGGCGCTCCATTACCTTGAGTGGCTGCTACTAAAACATCTTGATCAGTGGTTTTATCCGCAAATATGCCTGCAAAATTGTATTGGATTCCAAAATCTATATTCAAGGTGCCAGTGCCCGCAAAACTGTTGTCTAGACTTCCGTCTGCATTTATTTTGGTAATGCATGGTCTAGTAATGCCATTGAATGATTTTCCTACCACGATCATGGAACCATCGTCTAAAAACACACCCTGTCCATAATCTGGTTGCCATAATAAATCAGGAATAGTGTGAGACCTGATGCCACCTTCTGAGAATGAATCGTCTAAGTTACCGTTTGAATCGAACTGAGCTACTCCTACGCAAGCGGGCGAGCTGCCTATGAATAGAGCTCTGTAATAGATATCCGTTCCATTAATAAACTCCTTAATGCCTACGACAGCTCCTCTCCCAGTGAGTGCTGTTTGCGTACCGAATATACGTGAACCTTCATTTCCCCAAGTTTCATCGATGCTTCCATCTTCATTAAACCGTCCAACATAAGGCCTGAAAGAACTTAAACCATTAGAGGGTGCTTCGTAGCCTCCCACCATTATTTTATTATCTTCGTTACAATGGGCGGTTATGCAAGTATTCCGCTGATCCCAAGTGTGAGTGACTTTTCCATT
>CAZTVP010000141.1:0-6326 GCA_964616995.1 uncultured Comamonadaceae bacterium | reverse complement strand
GCTGTAATCGTCGCTATTAAAAGGAAGTTCTGACATCTCAGACCATTCACCTTCTACTATAGTGCTTGTATATATTTTAAGGTTAACAGAACCAGTTTTGTCCTTCACTGGCTTGCCTCTTTTCATGTTATTTCTAGTAACATACATAGTTCCAGTCACATCATCGAAGTGTGCTGGTCCGTCATTGTACTTAGAGTTAATTTCATTAATTGGTTGAATATCTACCGCTTGGTTGTTTTCATCTATGTTAGATTCATACACATCTAAGTATGGAAGATCATTCCATGGATTGTTCTTGTTGTTCTTTTGACCTTCCAATCCTGTAGCTGAAAACACAAGTTTTTCACCAAACTTCGTTACCCCGAAAGCTGGTTTTCTATTGTTGAAGTCGAGTTTCTTTACTATGAACTGTTCTTTTTGTTCTTCTAACTCTTGATATTTATTAGAGTTTTCTATGTGGTTCGTAGCTCTTTCGTCTTCTGGTTGGATAGAATTATACTTTTCATACCATACTAAAGACTCTTCGTATTGTTCATTAGTCTTAAGAGCTTCTGCGTAATAAAGTATGTCCTCTGCTCTGGTAGAGTCCATTTCTAGTGTTCTCTTGTACCATGGAGCTGATTTTGATAAGTCTCCTTTTCTTCTATACGCATCAGCTATTTTTCTGGTTACTCTCGTGTTCAGAGAATCATCTTCTAGAGCTTTTTCATACTCTAGTATAGCCTTGTCAAATGCAAACACCTCAAGGTGCTTGTCTCCTTCTTCCTCTTCTAGAGAAATATCTTGAGCAATGCTCTTGAACGGTAGCAGTGCCACCAGTGATGAAAGGAATAATAGGGGTAACTTTTTCATCGTTTTAGTTTAAAAATGTTTTGGGTAGATAATGGCTGTTCTTCCCTTTCTTATAGAGTAGTTCAGCATAATTTCATGACTTCCTAGGTTAGTTCCGAAGAGAGATGTTACAGGCATTTCTACAGTATAACCTACCCTTAGTTTTTTGCTTACCTGCCATTGTCCTAGTATTCCAGCTACCTCTTTAAAATTGTAGTAACCTCCAATTTTGAATTCATTCATTAATATGAAGTTTAAAAAGGCACCACCTGAAACAGGTGCGTTTTTAGTAGCTTTAAAAAGAACTGCTGGATAAATTTTTAAATGTCTCTTTAATTTCCAAACCTTGCCGGCAGTCAGATAATAAGTGGTTTCTTCCCTTCCTTCCATGTATTCATGGAGCGAAGAACCTCGGTTTACGAGCTTGTTATTCAGTAGTTTGGGGGCAGATAGACCTACAAAATAAGTTCTTCCGTAAAGAAAAGCACCAGCGCCTACATTCGGAAGCCAAACTCCTCTTTCATTTCTCAAGAAAGATTCGTCTCCTGGATCTATGATACTTACATCCGTTAGGTTAGTTTGGTACCGATTTATACTAGCCTTAAGTCCGAGAGAGAGCTTAGTTCTTTCTTTTCCATGACCAAGTTTGAATCTGTATGCACCATCGGCAGAAACATTTATAGAATTAGTCGGACCAATTTTATCATGAGATATAGCTCCACCAAATGCAAATTCATCTGCGCTTCGCAGTGGTTTGTTGAACGAAACAGTTTGAGTAACTGGTGCCCCTTCGAAACCAACCCATTGGCTTCTGTGGATTCCAGTTATGTTAAATGTCTCTCGGTAACCAGCGTATGCAGGATTCAGCTCCAGCATATTATACTGAAATTGACCAAACATAGCAGTCTGTTGGGCTTTCATCTCTGTGAAGCCAAGCAGCGCCAGTCCTATGGATATTAATATTTGTTTTCTTTTTATCATGACAACCTTTTATTGTCTTAGTAAAGATTATGTTGAGTGTATGTGGTTGTAAAAACTATCCTATTACGATAGAAGTCATAAGAAAGTTTCTAAGTGAGTTTAATGGTGAGTCAGGTCATTCAGGAGGAGGTCTCACCTCTAGTATGATTACATCTGTTAAGAATTGTTCTTGATTAGTATTGTTTTCTGCGGTGCAATGAGGCATCAGGTCAATCAACTCATTCGCGGTATTAGGATTTCTTATAGCCAATACTGGATATTCTTCTTTCTTGAATAGAACCGAATTAAAAAGTTGACCGATTTCTAACGAGTTGATTGTTTTATATGAACCAACAGAAGTTCTTTCTTCTTTTAAATCCTTTATGTTTTCGGTATTATCAGTAATCTTTTCTTTTGAATGTCTCTGTCTAGGAGCACTCTTTTCCACAGTCTTTTTAACTGGTGGATTTGCAGTTTTTTCCTCCTTATTATTAGTGTTGATGTGAAATCCCTCTATTATGAGAGCATCATCTACTGGAGAATAAAGTTGAATACTGATATAACGTGTCTCTCTTTGAGCCTTAAGTGTAAGAATCTGAGATTTATTCGTGTTAGAAACTCCTTTCTTTGAATTTAGAATAAAGTTAGTTTTAGAATTTGACTCTCTGATTTGAATCGTTGAAGACGCATTTAACGAATTAATTTGATGCTTAGACCATTCCACGCTATACTCTTCTCCCTTAAGAAGAGTTCTGCCTAAATCTATAATCACTACTTCAGTAAAATCTTTTATTTCCACAGAACTAGAAACTAAATCTTCTGCGCTGTAGTGGATGTTTCTACATGTGGCAGAAAGACTACTAAAGAACACGACTACTAGAAGCAGAAAATGAGACGCTCTCATCCTGCTTATAATCAGACTGTTATATGTAAATTTTCTAAACATAAATTGTTTAAAAAGCCTTTTATATGACGTTTTTTACGGATTATCTAGCTTTAGAGTTACACTAAATCAGAGCCTTAAAAGATTGATTTATTTAGCATAATCCTTTTGAGAGATGAAATATCTTTGCACCGCAGAATGAGCAGGACTATAAAAGATAGAGAAGACGAGATAATTCAGGAGTTTGAGATGTTTGAAGACTGGATGGAGAAGTACGAATACATCATAGACTTAGGCAAAGAGCTTCCGCCAATGCCCGAAGAGGACAAAGTGGAATCCAACTTGATTAAGGGGTGTCAAAGCCAAGTTTGGTTGACATCGAACGTTCAAGGGGAATACATTGTCTTTGATGCGGATAGTGATGCGCTGATAACCAAAGGTTTAGTGGCGCTAATGGTGAGGGTTTTAAGTAAGGCCAAACCTACAGAAATAGTAGAGGCCAAGTTAGGATTCTTAGATGAGATAGGTCTAAAGGAACACTTATCTCCGAATAGAAGCAATGGCTTAATGTCCATGATAAAACAAATGAGGTTAGCGGCTTTAGGAAAAGTAAACTCATGACTAAGAAAGACTTAGAGAATAGAACTATAGATACGTTGAAAACGATATTTGACCCAGAGATTCCTGTGGATATATATGAATTAGGCTTAATTTATGAGGTAAAAGTAAGTGATGAGAATTTCATCAATATTTTAATGACCTTAACTTCTCCGTCATGCCCAGTAGCTGAGTCTCTTCCTGTGGAAGTGGAAGAGAAAGTGGCTGGAATTAAAGGAGTTACGGGCGCTAAGGTAGAAATAGTTTTCGACCCTCCATGGACTAAAGACATGATGAGTGAAGAAGCTCTGCTAGAGCTAGGATTTATGTAAATCAATTTAAAAATGACCCCAGAGAACTGGAAAGACCGTTTAGGAACGGTTTATTCAACTAATAAGGATTACGATTATCAGTATGATAGTGAAGAAGAACAGGAAACGCTACCTCCTGAAGAACAGAATCTTAGGGTTCTTTTAGATAGAAAACAGCGCAAAGGAAAAACAGTAACGCTCATAGAAGGTTTTATAGGAACAGAAGAGGATTTAAAGGCCTTAGCCAAGTCCTTAAAAGTAAAGATGGGAGTGGGAGGAAGCGCTAAAGAAGGGTTGATCGTAATTCAATCCGACCAGAGATATAAGATTATGAGTCTCCTAAAAGATCAGGGGTATTCCACTAAAAGAGTAGGAGGATAATGAATAAAAGTGGTTCAATAGTAAAAAAGGGAGTAGCTATACTCGGAAGCACCGGATCTATAGGCACTCAAGCTATAGATGTCATACTAAGTCATCAGGATAAATTCGAAGTAGAAGTACTGACAGCTGGGTCTAATTCAGAGCTATTAGTAGAGCAAGCAAGAAAACTGGAGCCAAATGCCGTAGTCATAGCAGATGAGGATAAATATGACCAAGTTCGAGATGCGTTAGAAGATAAGGACGTAAAAGTTTACGCTGGTAAAGAAGCGCTGAGCCAAGTGGTAGAAATTGACACGGTGGATATAGTGCTTACTGCTCTTGTGGGGTTCGCTGGATTACAACCTACTGTAAGTGCTATAAAAGCCGGAAAAAACATAGCATTGGCTAATAAAGAGACCCTAGTGGTAGCTGGCGATATTATTACGCAATTAGCTAAAACTAACGGAGTAAATATTTATCCTGTAGATTCTGAGCACTCTGCTATATTTCAATGTTTGGCTGGTGAATTTCACAACCCTATAGAGAAGATATACTTAACAGCTTCTGGCGGCCCTTTTAGAGGTAAAACCAGAAAAGAATTAGAGGACACAACTAAAGCCCAAGCACTGAAGCATCCTAACTGGGATATGGGAGCTAAAATTACTATAGATAGTGCCTCTATGATGAACAAGGGATTAGAAGTAATAGAAGCTAAGTGGTTATTTGGCTTGGAGAATGACCAAATAGATGTAATAGTACATCCTGAAAGCATAGTTCATTCTATAGTGCAGTTTACTGACGGTAGTATGAAGTCTCAGATGGGATTACCAGATATGAAATTGCCTATACAATATGCTTTGGCTTATCCTAATAGGATTCCATCTGCTTTTCCAAGGTTTAATTTTATGGATTATGCAGCGCTACATTTTGAGCAACCAGATTTAGAAACATTTAGAAACTTGGCTCTAGCTTATCAAGCCTTAGAAAAAGGTGGGAATATGGCCTGTATTCTGAATGCTGCTAATGAAGTGGCTGTAGCTAGGTTCCTAAGAGATGAGGTAGGTTTTCTTCAGATGTCTGATATAGTAGAATCTGCTATGCAAAACATAAGCTTTATACAAAAGCCGACTCTGGAAGAATATTTAGAAACAGACAGTGCTACCAGAGCATTCTGTGAAGAACAGATAAATCAACTGGTTTAAACCGTCATTATATCTGCTTCTTTTTTAGCTATGATATCATCTATCATAGAGGTATAAGAATTCGTTAAGTCTTGAATCTTACTCTCTGCAGTCTTAGCCATGTCTTCACTCAAACCGTCTTTTTCAGCTGATTTTACGAAGTCATTGGCGTCTTTTCTGGCGTTTCGTACACTTACTTTAGCATGTTCTCCTTCGGCCCTAGACGCCTTGGCTAACTCTTTTCTCCTTTCCTCTGTGAGAATAGGAATATTGATAATCAGCATTTCGCTGTTATTCATAGGGTTTAAACCTAGATTGGCATTTATTATGGCCTTAGCTATAGGGTCTAGCATATCCTTTTCCCATGGCTGAACAGATAGAGTCTTAGAGTCAGGAGTATTTATATTGGCTACTTGGCCAAGTTTGGTCATGCTGCCGTAATACTCTACCATTACGCCTTCTAGCATAGATGGAGATGCTTTTCCTGCTCTTATCTTAGTTAATTCCTGATTTAGATGAGTTATGGCTTTATCCATTAATTCCTTAGCCTCATCATATGCCATTTGTAATTCTTCGTTCATCTTGTTTTCAAATTTAAAGCTTTAGCCTTCTACTACTGTGCCAACTTCTATACCATTTACCACTTTAGCTAGATTCCCTTCTTGATTCATATCGAAAACTATGATGGGAAGGTTGTTTTCATTGCACAGCGTAAAAGCAGTCATATCCATAACTTTAATGCTCTTTTCATACACTTCATCAAAGGAAATACGCTCGTATTTAGTGGCTGAAGGGTCTTTTTCTGGATCTGCGGTATAAATTCCGTCAACTCGCGTACCTTTTAGTATTACATCAGCATCTATTTCCACAGCTCGTAGAGAAGCCGCAGTGTCTGTAGTAAAGAATGGGTTACCTGTTCCAGAACCGAAGATAACTACGCGCCCTTTGCTCAAATGCCTTGTAGCTCTTCTTTTAATGTAAGGCTCAGCTATGGCTTTCATTTCTATGGCGCTCTGAAGCCTGGTCTCGATACCGATTTTTTCTAGAGCTGCTTGTAAGGCCATGCTGTTAATCATGGTGGCTAGCATTCCCATATAATCACCCTGAGTCCTTTCCATTCCACCTTCTTCAGCTTGGATTCCTCTGAAAATATTTCCTCCACCTATGACTATAGCTACTTCTACTCCCATATCTACCACCTCT
>CAZTVP010000140.1:5965-6345 GCA_964616995.1 uncultured Comamonadaceae bacterium | reverse complement strand
TTCAATGAGAACACCACTTTTAAAACCACGGTAGAAAGGGCCATGGATGAAGGTTTTACCGAGCCTGACCCGCGTATCGATTTAAGCGGAAAAGATGTAGCCCGTAAAATATTGATTTTAGCCCGTGAGGCTGGTTACACTATGGAGATGGATGATATTACTTCTGAAGGTTTTTTACCTGAGAGTATCATGACTTCAGGTTCTGTGGAAGATTTCTTAAAAGGATTGGAAGGTGAAGAATCAGCGTTGCAAAACAGATACAAATCTGCTGCCGACCAAGGAAAGAAATTAAAATTCACCGCGCAGTTCCATGAAGGAAATGCCAAGACTGGATTAATAGAAGTAGATGAAACACATCCATTCTACAACATAGAAGGAAA
>CAZTVP010000140.1:0-5955 GCA_964616995.1 uncultured Comamonadaceae bacterium | reverse complement strand
AGAAGGAAAAGATAACATAGTTCTTATCAGAACTAAACGCTATGGAGACCAACCATTGGTAGTGAAAGGAGCAGGAGCAGGAGCAGAAGTAACGGCCATGGGAGTTTTCGCGGATATTATTAGATTAGCTAAGAACTAGATTGAATAAATCAGATCTAAGTACTTTTCTACTTTTGAACTTCAAAATTAAATGAACAAAATCACCCTAGAAGCTCCGGCCACTATGGCAAATCTTAGTTGTGGATTTGATGCTATAGGTTTAGCTGTAAATCATATCTCAGATAGAGTAGTAGCAGAAAAAAGTATTGAATTAGGTGCCCGCATTAAAAGTGTAGAAGGAGCGGATTTACCTACAGATGCTGCTGAAAATGTGTTAACCGTAGCAGCTAATGCTTTACTTCATAAAATAGGAGCAGACTTCGGGATAGATTTTCATGTAAATAAGCTTATTCGCCCTGGAAGTGGACTTGGAAGTAGTGCTGCAAGCGCTGTAGTAGGCGCTTATGCGGCCAATTATTTTTCAGGAGAAGTGTTACCATTAAAATATTTGATCCCATTCGCTATGGAAGGTGAATTCCTAGCTTCTGGATCTTATCATGCAGATAATATAGCTCCAGCGATGCTAGGAGGTATAACTCTTATTAGTGATTATTCGCCACTTGTGGCAACGAATCTTCCTTTTCCTGAAGAGTTGTACTTAGTAGGCGTGTTTCAGCATGTTACCGTAAAAACAAGTGAAGCTAGAGCAGTAGTTCCCCATGAAATGAGCACTAGAGCTGCTATCAAGCAAGCTGCTTCCTTTGCAACGCTTATCAGTGGACTCCATCAAAAAGACTTTGATTTAATAGCCCGTTCTCAAGTGGATAGAATAGCAGAACCACATAGAAAAAGCTTGATTCCAAACTTTGATTTACTCAAAGAAACGGGATTAGCAGTAGGAGCTATGGCTTCTGGAATAAGTGGCTCAGGCCCTACGATGTATTTCATGTGCGAAGGTGAAGAAAAAGCCAAGCACGTAGTAGCCAAATTGAATGAAGTGCTGAAGGGCAAGTCAGTAGCGTTTGAAAGTTTCATTTCGCCAGTGGCTCAGGAAGGAGTGAGGAGAGTGGATTAAAAGACTAATTTGAAATTAACTATGAATTTTTATAGTACAAATAACAAAGCATTAATGCTGCCATTCGGTGCAGCGGTAGAAAAAGGATTAGCCTCAGATAATGGGCTTTTCTTCCCTGAGTATATTCCTCAGTTACCTACCGAATTTATTGAAAACCTAGCAGATTTATCCAAAGAGGAAATCGGTTTTGAAGTTATGAAATCCTTTGTGGGAAATGATATTTCAGAAAACGAACTTCAGCGTATCGTCAAGGAAACACTTGATTTTGATTTTCCACTAAAGGAAGTAAGTAAAGATATATTCAGCCTGGAGCTTTTTCATGGGCCTACGCTGGCTTTTAAGGATGTGGGAGCACGGTTCATGAGCAGAGCGTTAAGAGCAGTAGCCAAAAAGGATAGCATCGTATTAGTAGCTACCAGTGGCGACACTGGAAGTGCTGTAGCCAATGGGTTTTATGATATTCCTGGAATAGAAGTAGTGCTTTTATACCCGAGTGGAAAGATTTCTAAGATTCAAGAAATGCAGTTGACAACGCTAGGGAAGAACATAACAGCGCTAGAAGTTGAAGGAGTTTTTGACGATTGCCAGCACATGGTGAAGCAAGCGTTTTTAGATGAAGAACTGAACAAAGAATATGCACTAACCTCTGCTAATTCCATTAACATAGCTCGATGGATTCCACAGAGCATCTATTATTTCTTGGCAGTGGCTGAAGCTAAGAGACAAGGCTTTAAGGAAGTCATTTTTTCTGTTCCAAGTGGAAATTTTGGAAACATAACCGCAGGCATGTTAGGCTCTAAAATGGGACTTCCTGTAAAGGAGTTTATAGCAGCCACTAATGCTAATAATGTAGTTCCCGAATACCTCATGTCTGGAAACTATAATGCTCGTCCTTCAGTCCCTACTATTAGTAACGCTATGGACGTAGGAGCACCTAGTAAATTTGTGAGATTACTAGAGTTGTACAATCAGTCCTTTGGAGATATTACTTCTATTCTAAGTGGATACCATTTATCTGATGAAGACACCAAAGCAGTTATGAAGTTATGCTATGCAGAACACGAATATGTCTTAGACCCGCATGGAGCCATAGGTTATGATGCGCTAGTAAAAAGTGGTAAGTGTTCAGATGAAGTATGTGGAATCTTCCTAGAAACGGCTCATCCAGCCAAATTCAAAGATGTAGTAGATGATGCTTTAGATATAGACTTTTCGCTACCTGAAAGATTAGAAGAACTAATTTCAAAGGACAAGGAATCAGTCAAGATGGCTGCTTCTTATGACGGATTGAAGGAGTTTATTCGAGGGAATTATTGAATATTTGCGTGAAACAGCAAGTAACCATTTTAAACATTGCCTCAGTAGCTTTAGTACTTTGGAGTATTGTCAAGCTTGTTCTATTCTTTATTCATTCTAACGGAGCTGGAGGAGAGGCGTGGGGTGGTGTAGCACTGATTACATTTTTATTAATCGGATTTTGCGGTTTGCTCGTAGACCTTTCTATTCAGTTTCTATCTAGAAATTTAGAACCTAGCAAGAGACGTTCTATTTGGAGAAATACTTGCGGTCTTGTTTGTTTGATTACTTTCTGTCTAATAGCTTTTTGATTTTTAGTGTCAATTGAATTTTATGTGAACATTAACAAAGCTTCTAGTAAAAATACAATAGCATAAAACCACAGTAATTTTCGTTATCTTCGTTTCATGAGTTTAGCTCAAAGGAAAATAGACCTGATTAATTGGATTTCCAGCCTAACATCAGAGGAATATCTGGATAAGTTGGAAGAGATTAAAGATTCAATTCCAACTGATTTACCTCAGGAGCTTCTTCATTTTTTAAAATCAGCAGATACTGATTCTCTCGAAGGCTTAAGAGAGCACACTTCGGTAAAAGACATTAAGAGGTAAGTTGAAAAAGGTATATTGGACTTTTGAAGCCGAGGAAACTTATCTTGATATCGTTGAATTTCTTTTAGAATCTTGGGGAGTTGAAATAGTAGAGAAATTTCAGCAGATTTTAGATGCAAGAATCAATGATTTAAGGGTTTCACCTCACCTAGGAAAGGTTATTTCCGAGCATCCGTTTCGTCAACTTGTCATTCATCAAAATGTATCAATTTATTACAGGGTTTATGATGAATATGTTCTTTTGCTGGCCGTTTGGGACAATAGACAGAACCCGAAAAGGCTTAGTGAGATTCTGGATAAAAGGAAGAGGTCTAGATTATAGTTATCAGCTGTTACATTAAAGAATAAGTAGATTCACGATTTAAAAAATTAGTTTCAGAACATGGGTTGGAAATTGTCAATGATAGTGGTGGATTCAAATGCGGAATTCAATGATAAAGAACTTCTTACTAGTTTGGGATATAAACAGTTTGAAAAGGTTGAGAAGCAGCCTTTTGAAATCTGTATGAACCCAGATGAAGGAGCGTTATATATTGGGAGGTTTAAAGGAAATATTTTGATTTGTGCGCGAAACTTACCTCTTACATTCTTAGATAAATCAGTTTCTAAGGGAGAACAAGTTCTTTCTGAAACCTTTCCTGATTCCGAGATTTCATCTTTGGTTCTCCATAGTGCTGTGAATCTATGGGGGTATTCTGTGACAAAGGATAAAAAGAAAGTAAGGGTAAGAGCTGGTAATTCCGACAGTGGTACTATGGTTGACTTTGGTAACCCTTTAGAACAAGAATTTGATTTGCTTTCAAAATCTACTATGGATGAAAATGGAGTTAGAACCTATGTCTTCGATGACTTGCCTAACGAACCTTTCCATGAAGACCAAGTAGGAGAGAATTTTGTATTTGAATTAGCGAGCAGATATTTTGGAGAAAATTTAGACGAAGCTGATGAAAAGTTGTTTGAAACAGAACTCCAAGGATACAAATTAGGAAACCTAGTGCAAGAACCCAAAAATGAAGACCAAAACAAAAATAAACCAAAGAGGTGGCGAAGTTACCTAATCATAATTGTAGTAGTGCTAATCTACCAAGTTCTGAAGAGGTTTTTATTTCAAGAATAGAATTCTACTAAGCGTTAATCCAATTGGAATTCTTTAAACTTACTCCGATTCTTTCCCAAAAGTCCTCTCAAACTTCCGAGCTATCATTTTGCGCTGCTTGAAAGGTGGAACCACGAACCTTCCCCATGACATTAATCGAGCTAATTTTCCAGGAACTATGTACGCCTTTCTTTTCAGCATGGCTTTTACTGCTTTCTCAGCTACTTCCTCTGGGGTTAAGGCAGAACGCTTGGCTATACCAGCTGCGGATTCTATTCGTTTACGGACTTCTTCACTGGTTATTACTCCTGCAGGACATACCGCGGTAACGCCTATGTTAATTGACCGTAGCTCTTCTCTAAGCGAAGTGCTAAAGTCCAACACGAAGCGTTTAGAAGCAGCATAAATACTTTTATAAGGCATGCTGTAGAAAGCGGCTGCACTCGCAAGGTTTAATATAAAAGCCTTATCATGTTTTTTTAAATGTGGAATAAGCGCATTTGTGAGTAGGGCAGTAGTCTTAATGTTTAGATTTAGGAGCATGGAAATAAAACTGGAATCCAACTCAGAATAGGAAGACGCATAGCCCATTCCGGCATTATTCACTAACACCTGAATATTCAAGTCTTCTTGATTTATCCAGTTTACTATTTCTGCCACAGCCGTTTCAGAATTCAAGTTGAGTTCCAGCGATTTTAGCTGAATATTTCCAAGCTTAGAAAGATCATTTCTCAATTCTTCCTGACCGCTATTTGGCAGTGCTACACAAGCTATATGGTGACCTCTTTTAGCCAGTTCCAGACTGATGGCTTTTCCTATTCCAGAACTTCCACCTGTTACCAGTGCGTATGTCATTTGGCTGTGCTCCACTCTAGTACTTTTTGAATTCCTTGCTTCAGAGAAATGGGGTTATAACCAAGCTCTCTTTCAGCTTTTTCACTTGAGTTTATCCAATCAAAAGTATATTTTTTTACAAACCCAGTTGTAAGGAGGGGCCCTTTCCCAGTAATCGGGATTAGTGCAGTTTGAATCACAGCTATCAGTTTCATTATGGCTATTGGAATTCCTACTACCCAAGTTCCTTTCCCGCCTACTGCTTTAGTGAGTTTGAATAGCTCTCTGTAATTGGCGTTCTCTCCACCTAGAATATAGTTTTCACCCGGAGTACCTTTTTCCATAGCGAGTAAATGACCTTTAATCACATCTTCTACGAATACATAGTTTCCAGAAGCTTTCCCATTTCCTGGATAGACATGCCATTTGCCCTCATTGTACTCTTTAATCATGCGTGTTACGGAATTGCTCTGACTCAGTAATCCAGGGCCGTAAACACGAGTAGGATTGACGATGACTACAGGGTAATTTTTCTCTTTAACTAGCTGCTTGATTTGTTTTTCTGCTTCTAATTTGCTCCGCTCATAATCCGTAGTGAGAGGAGTCCATTTTTCTGAAGTTTCTACTACAGAAGCTTCTCCCTGAGCAGGGCCAAAAACACCAGCTGTGCTCGTTACCACTATCTTTTGAATTCCTTTCTCTACAGCTTTATGTATGATGTTCAAGTTATCTCGAACGTTAATCTTGAAGAAGATGTCTGGGTCTTTATCCCAAACCTTAGCAAATGCCGCTAGCAAATAAGCCTGCTCACATCCAGTTAAGGCTTTTTCGAGTACTTCCGTGTTATCTAAATTTCCTTCAAAGAAGAAGATGTTTTCATGAGAGACTTGCTCTTTTGCTCTTTTTACGGAACGAACCAATGCATGAACAGTATGTCCACTTTTGGCCAAGTGTTCCGCCAGCTGAGAACCTATAAATCCTGTAGCTCCAGTTAGAAAAACCTT
>CAZTVP010000139.1:0-6363 GCA_964616995.1 uncultured Comamonadaceae bacterium | reverse complement strand
GATGGAAAGTTTTACATCTCATCTTGGTCACCGACTAGAATAACTCTATTAAATAATGAGTTCTCTGCTACGCAAACTATTTCTGCTCCTGGTTTATCTAACCCAGCTGATATTTCTTACGCGGTGCAAACAGATACGCTAGCCATAGCCAATAGCGGAAATTCATCAGTTACATACATTTACCTGAGCGATCTAGTAAGCATTGAGGAATTAGCTGATGAAAACTTCAATGCTGTTATCTACCCTAATCCTATTACAGAGCAGAGCTTAATTCAGTTTGACCTAGTAAAAGCGTCTAGTCTAGAACTAAAAATTACAGATGCTCAAGGAAAAGAAGTTTATCATTTAGCTGCGGACTCCTACCCTTCTGGTCGGAACTATATTAGTATGGCAGGATTTTCGCTGGAAACAGGTGTGTATTACTGTATCTTAGATGGAGATAACTTCACAAGAACCATTTCATTTTCAGCACCATGATAAAACGAATTACTCTTAGCGTAGCACTTATTTTTTCGGTATTTATAGGCTACTCCCAGTCTGATGAAAACTCTGTAGATAAACCTAAATGGACGGATAGGCTCGTAATTGATGGGAATGTAGCCTTACAGTTTGGCACGTTCACCTTAATAGGTGGTAATCCCCAGTTGGGTTATAGATTTACTGACAGAATAGTGGCAGGCGCAGGTTATAGCTACTTCTATAGTAGTTTTAGATCAGGAGGAGTAAAATTTGCAGATAGAATCCACGGGCCCACTGCTTTTAGCAGAGTTTTAGTAAACGAAAATATTTTTGCCAGAGCAGACTATCAGAGATTAACATACACTCAAGTTAATGGAATTGAAGGTCTGGATAATACAGTTTTCAGACCAGCAGACCGTCTTTTTCTTGGTGGTGGTTATCGTCAACCTATTAGTTCCAGAATGTTTGCCACCGCAGCAGTATTTATAGATGTATTAGACCCAAACCCTCAACCCTTTTTCAGGGCTGGAATAGAGGCAGGTCTTGGAAGATGGTAGATTTTTAAATTCTCATCCAAAACTCGCTTTCTTCACTTTTTTAGGAACTCCATCCTTATGGAGCAGAATACCTACTGTTTTTAATTTCACATAAGCAGCAGATATATATTGAATTCCACCATACGGATTCTTCTCTCCCCACGAATTTTTAATCATGTAGTAGATGTTACCGTTTTGGTCTTTGGCCTTTCCTATAAGGTGCATAAGATGGTCATCTGTGGTACTAAAATCATCGAAAGTCTCCTGACGCATTTCCTGTGTTACCGTTTTCTCAGGCACTATGGTTTCCCATAGCTCATCTTTTTCTACTCCATCTTCAGGAACTATAGCTATTCCCTTTCTAAAAGAAAACCCTTTCTCACTTACATCAGCATCCCAAGCTACAGTGAAACCATTCTCTAAGGCATGGTCTATTACTTGGAGCATATCATCTGCAGGAATATTCCAGTAACTACCTTGGCTGAAATTATCAGGAACTTCTAAGATAAACTGCTCATTAAAAGGATGGTGCGTGTAGCTAGAAAAGCTTACATAATCATTTGCATTTAGATTTAGATGCTCTCTAAAACTAGCTGGTGTAAATGTCTCTCCCTCATAATCAAACTGAGTAGGAGCAGCGCCAAGGTAAGCGTCTAAAATTCCATTTACGGCTGAGAGATAATCGTACTTTCCTCCTCCGTTCTCTGTAACTGCTTCTACCGTAGCTTCTAACACAGCATCTAGCTGGTTATGGTTATGCTTGTCTCCTTCCTCTACTCCGCTGTAAACAGACTCTGGAACACATCCGTAATCTCTCAGTACATTAATTACATCATGACTCAGACTTCCAGGGCCGAACTGATGTTTACCATGAAGTCTCACATATTTTTCTGCTTTCTTAGGGTAAGTATGCCTTACATTAAACATTTCACTTAAATCCACTGGTTCATGCCCGAGGCGAATTACTTCAGATTCTAAAAACGAAACTGTAGCAAAGCTCCAACAGGTTCCCGTTTGACCTTGACTCTTTGTGCTGGTATGGTCTAGATTAATAAGTTCTGTGAACTCGTAGGCCGTTTTTTGTTGTGCGGTGGCTGAGAGGGCTATTGCACCGCAGAAAAATAATATGGTTAATATTCTCATCATTAAAATCTTCTTAGCCGAAAGGTAACAATTAACCTCACAGGTTGAATAATTTCAAATTTACCCTAATCGTTTTAGTGGTAATAAACATGAAGTTTGTAATCATGAGAAAAAGAATAGCCGTGGTTTATGGTGGATACTCGGGAGAGTCTGTGGTCTCTGAAAAAAGTGCCCGAATGATTATGGATAACATAGACACCACCAAGTATGAACCTGTACAAGTGCGAGTAAAAGAAGATGGCTGGTGGGCCGAGCTAGACGGAACTTCATACGCTATAGATAAAAACGACTTTTCTTTTCTGCTTGAGGGTGAGAAAATCACCTTCCACAAGGTTTTTAACATCATTCATGGAACTCCAGGAGAAGACGGACTGCTGCAGGGTTACTTGGAAATGCTAAACATTCCTCATACGAGCTCAGAGACATTTACTATGAGTTTGACTTTCAATAAAGCGGCTTGTAACATGTACCTAAAACAGCATGGTTTTAACTGTGCTCAGAGTATGGTGCTGCGCAAAACTGACCATTATTCGGTATCAGATATAGTTCAACGTTTGGGGTTGCCATGTTTTATAAAACCGAATGAAGGAGGCTCGAGTATAGGAATTTCTAGAGTAGAGGATGCTCAGAACATTCCTCAAGCCATAGAAAAAGCTTTTAACGAAAGTGATGTGGTTATTCTAGAGGAGTTCATAAGCGGCAGGGAGGTTACTTGTGGTGTAATTACCAGAAATACCAAGACGCTAGCTCTGCCTATTACAGAGATAATCTCAGACCATGATTTTTTTGATTTTCAAGCCAAATATGAGGGTAAAAGTCAGGAAATAACTCCTGCAGATGTTGACGAATTGACCACAGCTAAAGTTCAGCAAATAGCTACCGAAGTTTACTCATTACTCAATGCTCAAGGAATGATTCGGATAGATTTTCTTCTGAATGAAAAAGGGCCTTACATTATAGAAGTGAATACGGTTCCTGGATTCTCAGAAGCAAGTATAATTCCTCAGCAGGCCGCAGCTGCCGGCATTAGCAAAAAAGAACTCATCACCATCCTTCTCGAGTCTTAGTTTTAGTTGGATGTAATCAGCTCAGGAACTTTTACTACAGATACTATCATAGACTCTGTAGTCACGTTTCCAGATTCATCATATACATGGTAAGTCACTTTGGTTTTACCTATTGGAAATACATCTCCAGATTCATGCGTAGAATAGTAATCTACATTTCCGCAGTTGTCCTCTAATTCTGGCTCATCCCAGTGCACTAGAGCTCCTGAAGTAGCTGTAGTTTCCACCTCTACTTGAGCCGGAAGGTCTAAAATTACAGGTGCTTCTACATCACTCACTTTTACACTGAACATACAGAAATAAGTGCTATTCTGTTGGTCTGTAGCCTTGTAATAAACTGATGTTTCTCCTACTGGAAAATAGGTTTCTGAACCATGATTATTCTGAACCAACCGGAGTTCCCCTCTGGCTATATTTTCAAAAGGTTCAGTGTAAACCACTTGAGCTTCACAAGTTCCTAAGAAAGCTCGTGCCTGAACTGTTCCAGGACATTCTATTCGGTCTTGAATAGAAGAAGACTGGGCATTTAAACCGGTTAATGTAATGAGAGAAAATAATGCGGTGCAAAAATTCTTGCAGAGTGAATTCATGTATTCTTCGTTAAATCGTTTTCACGCATTTCTACGAAGATTCAGTAAGAAAGGTTATTTAGTTCTACTTGAGAACCCTTAATACTTGTAGGAAAAGACTGATTTTACTTTTTGACCTTAGATGGATTCTCGTTCAAAAACGACTTCCAACTGGCGTAGGATTTTCCGCCTAACTTACTACTAGACTGATAGAAATGGCACACCGCAGCAGCCAGGCCATCAGTAGCATCTAAATCTTTAGGCATGTCAGCAGCTGGAATCTTTAGAACATTTTGTAGCATACTGGCCACTTGTTCTTTAGCCGCATTTCCGTTTCCGGTTATGGACTGCTTTATTTTACGTGGAGCGTACTCTACGTAAGGCATATCATAACGCAATGCTGCCGCTATAGAAACTCCTTGAGCTCTCCCGAGTTTCAGCATAGACTGTACGTTTTTACCGAAGAATGGTGCTTCTATGGCAAGTTCATCTGGAGAGAATTCTTCTATTAACTGACTCACCCGGTCAAAGATTTTTTTCATTTTCACCGCGTGGTCTTTGTACTTGCTGAGTTGAATTACCCCTAGTCTAAGGAGCTCCATTTTCTTCCCTCTGACTATTATAATTCCATAACCCATCACACTTGTGCCAGGGTCTATTCCTAAAATTATTCTTTCTTGTACGGGTTTCTGCTGTGCCATTCTATGTATTCGAAAATAGTATTTCTTTGTTTTTAGATGTGGTCTTTCCTTCTAATCATACTAGTAATTTATACACCATACTTATTATGGGGACAAAGCCTACACAATGCTCTGAAGTCAAGAGGAAAATTGAACACAGGTATTGAGTCTAATTTACCAGTACCTGTCAGTATAATTATTCCTTTCAGAAACGAGGCTGGAAAAATTGAAAACCTAGTAAGTCAACTGATAAGTATGGGAATTGAAGAGACGAACTCAGAATTAATTCTTGTCAATGACCATAGTGAGGACAACGGTGTAGAATTGATTACATCATTGATTGAGGCATCTGATAAATTATCTCTAATTCACTCGACACTCGAAGGTAAGAAGCAAGCTCTAACCCAAGGAATTTCTCAAGCGAGTCATAAATGGATAGTTACTCTAGACGCTGACGTTATACTACCTGAAAACTGGCTGAATTATGTGATGAAAGTATGTAATTCTAAGTCTCATTTAATTATTCTTCCTGTCGGAATTCATCCTGCCACCAAATTCTGGCAAAGGTTAGAAGCCATGGAATTTAATGTGCTTCAAGCCATTACTTTCGCTTATGCTATAAAGGAAAAGCCATTTCTGGCTAATGGGGCACATTTAGCATTTAGAAAAGATGTCTTTCATAAAGTCAATGGCTATAGTAGTCATCAGGAAATGGCAAGTGGAGATGATGTATTCCTGTTAGAATCTGTAGTTTCAAGTAATCAGTTTAAAGTCGGCTGGAACTATCATTCAGATATGACCGTTCATACTCCTGCTAATTCAACTTTAAAAGAATTTATTCATCAAAAAATTAGATGGTCAAAAAAGACATCAAAATTCAAATCAAAAGATGCTAAATCAGTAGCTTTTTTAGTCGGCTTTGCCAATCTTTTCGTCATACTTCTTTTTCTATTCGGACTATGGAGGCTACTTCTTTTGGCTTGGTTTCTAAAAACAGTTACTGATATTTTTATCATATCGCACTCCTATTCAGTTAAAACAATCCGAAACATCTGGTTTCTTCCAGTTTTTATTATAGTTTACCCTTTTTACTTCACTTTTGTAACCATTAGTACGCTCTTTATAACACCTACTTGGAAAGGGCGAAAAATCACATGAGTGAACACCAGAACATATCACCCTCACAGTTAGTTTGGCGAAAACTTAGAGCCAACAGAATAGCTCAGCTGAGTGTTTCTGTGATTTTACTTTTTATGCTTGTAGCGCTACTTGGGCCATTTATTAGACCTGACCACAGCCCTGATGCTAATGAACAAAACCTTTCTATTTCAAGGAAAAAACCGGGTTTTAAGACTGATTTTCTCCTCATTCAAGAAAACAATTTTATAGATACTACTTCCCTTGTATCCTCATTATTAAATGGGGGTTGGGATGAGGGAGTTACTAAGATTCCTGTAGAGAACTATAGGTTTCAAAATGATACGATATTCTACACAGCATCAGGCGAAAATGAAGAGCAGAGCACTCATGCCGTAGAAGCCCTTTTTCATGTGAATAATGACAACTGGTCGGTGAAAAATGGAGTTTATTCCGTAGAACATTCTGGCAGTGGTAAAATCATCCTAGAGAAGTTCAGTAAAGCTGAGATACAAGAGCTCATGACCTCTTCCATAGAATCCAAGACTTTTCTTCTTGGAACAGACAAGTACGGCAGAGATTACCTCAGCAGACTAATGGCTGGAACCGCTATTTCTATTTCAGTTGGATTTATAGCCGTGGGAATATCATTATTAATAGGAATTTTACTTGGTTTATTGGCCGGTTATTACGGTGGTAGAATAGACAACTTGATTATGTGGTTCATAAATGTAATTTGGTCTATTCCCACGCTGCTGATGGTAATGGCTAT
>CAZTVP010000138.1:0-6403 GCA_964616995.1 uncultured Comamonadaceae bacterium | reverse complement strand
TTTTATAGGTGGACTATTTATGGTTCATGTCATTTTTAACGCATTATTCGCATGAGAAAAGGAATTAAGTATTTAGTATTAGGAACCTTTTTCGGCATAATCCTGACTAAGTCTGAGGCGGTAAGCTGGTTTAGAATATTCGAGATGTTCCACTTCCAGAGTTTTCATATGTATGGCATTATAGGGTCTGCAGTAGTGCTGGGAGTTTTAGCTGTACAAGTGATAAAACAATCTAAATTAAAAGACTACAAGGGAAATTTGATAGAAATAAAAGGTAAGGATAAGTTGTTTAAAGCTAACTTATTAGGTGGGATTTGCTTTGGTCTTGGCTGGGCATTAGCTGGAGCATGTCCAGGTCCTATGTTCGCTCTTCTGGGCTATGGAATATTTGGGATTTTAGTAGTAATTCTCGGAGCACTAGTAGGAACTTACGTTTACGGAAAGCTTAAACCCAGACTTCCGCATTAATAGAATTGGAAATTTTAGGGTACATATTAGCACTAGCCATAGGAATTCTTATGGGGTTGCTTGGTGGAGGGGGAAGTATTCTTACCATTCCTGTGTTTGTTTATCTGCTGAATATCTCACCTGGATTGGCTGCGGCTTACTCGCTGTTTGTTATTGGAAGTACCTCTTTTGTGGGAGCTATAAAGAATTTGGCGGCTAAAAATGTAGATTTAAAAAGTGCACTGATATTCGGCCTTCCCTCATTCACGGCTGTTTTTCTGACTACTCGGTTTTTTCTTCCTTTGGTTCCTGTGGAGCTTTTTACTCTAGGTGAATTCACATTAATGAGAGGAAAAGCTATGATGATAGTTTTCTCCATGCTCTTAGTTATAGCGGGATTTCTGATGTTTAGGAAGAAACCTGTACAGTCAGAAGATGAGGAAAGCGCTCCACTTTACCAAATAGGTTTACAGGGTGTGCTCATAGGTTTTTTGGCTGGATTAGTAGGCGTAGGAGGAGGCTTTTTAATCATTCCAGCACTGGTATTAATGGCTAAAATTCCTATGAAAAAAGCAGTAGGTACTACGCTGGTAATTATAGCATTTAATTCCATTTTAGGGTTTTTAGGACACTTGAATAATTACAGGATGGACTGGAGTTTTTTAATCCCTTTTGCAGCGCTATCCATAACAGGAATTTTAATAGGAATTTATCTAACTAAATTTTTGTCCAGTAAAGTGCTGCGCAAAGGATTCGCATACTTCGTCTTCATTATGGCCGGGTTTATACTTATTAAGGAGTTATTCGGTTAAGATTTCTTAGGTATTAACCGCGCAATAGACAATTGAAAACAAACTAATTTTGCACCGCGAAAAAATGAAAATAGAACAGATTTACACAGGATGTTTGGCTCAAGGAGCCTACTACATCGAGAGCGAGGGAGAAGTGGCTATCATAGACCCACTGAGAGAAGTGCAGCCTTACATAGAAATGGCTGAGGCCAGAGGAGCCAAAATTAAATATGTGCTAGAAACACACTTCCACGCAGATTTCGTAAGTGGTCATTTAACTCTTTCTGAAAAGACAGGCGCGCCTATTATTTATGGGCCAAATGCTAACCCATCTTTTGAATCTGTAATAGCAGAAGATGGACAGGAGTTTAAATTAGGAAACTTGACTATTAAAGTGCTTCATACTCCGGGGCATACTATGGAAAGTACTACTTACCTATTGAAGGATGCTGAAGGGAAAGATACAGCTATATTCACAGGGGACACTTTGTTCTTAGGAGATGTAGGAAGACCTGATTTAGCGCAGAAAGCAGCTGAACTTACTCAAGAAGATTTAGCTGGGATTCTATTTGATAGTTTGAGAACTAAAATAATGCCGCTGGCAGACGAAGTAATTGTTTACCCTGCTCACGGAGCTGGTTCAGCGTGTGGGAAAAACATGAGCAAGGAGACTGTCGGAACTTTAGGTGATCAAAAGAAAACGAACTACGCTCTTAGAGCTGATATGACTCGTGAAGAGTTCATAAAAGAGGTGACAGATGGTTTACTTCCGCCTCCAGCATATTTCCCGCTGAATGTGAAAATGAATAAAGAAGGTTATGCTAGCATAGATGATGTAATTAAGAAAGGAGATGTGGGCTTAAGCCCTGAGGCTTTCGAAGCTGCAGCTAACGAGACTGGAGCAGTAATGTTAGATGTGAGGCATCAAGACGATTTTGTACTCGGACATATTCCTAACTCAATTTTTATAGGAATTAAAGGTGGATTCGCGCCATGGGTAGGAGCGCTTATTAAAGATGTGGAACAACCGATTTTGCTCATAGCCGAAGAAGACAAAGTAGAAGAGACCATCACGAGGCTTTCTAGAGTAGGTTTTGATAATGTGATAGGATATCTGGAAGGAGGTTTTAACGCTTGGAAAGACTCAGGAAAAGAAGTAGAAAGCTTAGAATCTATTCCAGCTGACCAGTTTGCGCAGCAGGTAAAAGAGGATGGAAGAAAGGTATTTGACGTAAGAAAACCAGGAGAATGGGAGGCTGAGCATTTAGAAGGAGCAGAGCATGCGTCTTTAGATGAGTTGAACAAACACCTAGCAGAATTTCCAAAAGATGATAAGTTCTACATTCACTGTGCTGGAGGTTACAGATCAGTGATAGCTGCATCCATCTTAAAGTCAAGAGGAATTCATAACATGATAGACGTAAAAGGTGGCTATGGAGCCATTAAGAAGACAGATTTGGAGAGAACGAATTTCTCTTGCCCTTCAGAAAGTAAATAAGTTTATCAATACGCTACTACTCTGATTAAATCAGTAAAAGTCTAATGCTTTAACGAAGAAAAAAATGCAACAATTAGAAGCCGCTGCTTGGAAAGAAAAATTTGAGAATACCGAGGGTGCCATTATGGTAGATGTTCGAACTCCAGCCGAATGGGAAGAAAAAGTAATATCTGATCAAGCTGAATTCAAGAATATTCATGAGCAGCAGGAGTTTATGAATTGGATAAAATCATTAGACAAGTCCAAGCACTATTTCATTTACTGCCGAAGTGGAGCTAGAAGTGGAAACGCTTGTGTATACATGCAGAGCCAAGGTTTCGAAAACACCTATAATCTTGTAGGAGGGATTTTAGGATGGAAATACTAATGATTTACGACCTGCCTGTCGGCAGTCAGGAGTACGATTTTAAAATTTAGATTGACTCAGTTTAATCTTAGACTATGGTCATTAAGTATGACATAATAGGAGGATTTTAAAAACTTTCAGACTTTCTGACTCTCCTAACTTTCGAACTAAAAATCCTACTTTTACCAGCTCAGAACTCACTGCATGAAAGTCACATTTTTAGGTACAGGAACTAGCCAAGGAATACCCGTTATAGCCTGTGATTGTGAAGTGTGTACTTCCACTGACCCTAAAGATAAGCGACTTAGAGTAAGTGTGCTCATAGAAGTAAATGGGTTAAGTTTGGTGGTAGATTCTGGGCCTGACTTTAGGCAGCAGATGCTAAGAGAAAATGTGCAGCGGGTAGATGCTATTTTGTTCACACATGAGCATAAAGACCATACTGCAGGGTTAGATGATGTTAGAGCATTTAATTTCAAATATCAGAAAGACATGGATGTATATGCGCATCCTAGAGTTCAAGAATCACTGAAGAAGGAATTCAGCTACATCTTTGCGGAGTTTAAATATGCTGGAGTACCACTTGTGGAGCTGCATGATATCAGTAAAGAAGAGGAGTTTATAGTCAACGGAAAAGTAGAAGTAACACCCATAGAAGTAATGCACTATAAACTTCCGGTTTTAGGATTTAGAATCGGAGACTTCACGTACATCACGGATGCTAAAACCATAGCACCAGAGGAAAAAGAGAAGATTAAAGGAACTAAAGTTCTTGTGCTAAATGCTTTAAGAAGAGAACCTCACATGAGTCATTTGAATTTAGATGAAGCTTTAGCGTTAATAGAAGAGCTCAAACCGGAAAAGGCATACCTGACTCATCTTAGTCACTTGTTTGATAAGCATGAACGTATTTCAGCGGAACTTCCACCACATGTAGAAGTGGCTTATGACGGATTAAAACTAGAAAAATAATGGGAAATAAGCTGCTGTTTTATCTAGTTGTCAAGCCGTTAAGTATGTTGCCATTCGGAGTTTTGTACGTGATTTCTGATGGGGTGAAATTTCTTATGTATAACCTCATAGGCTACCGAAAGAAAGTTGTACTAAAGAATTTAAGAGGTTCATTTCCTGAGAAATCAGATAAGGAAATCCAAAAGATCTGTAGTAAGTTTTATTCGCACTTTGTGGATTTAATCTTAGAAAGTGTAAAGATGTTCAGTGTAAAAGAAGCATCATTAAAGAAGCGGATGGTATCCGTAAACTCAGAAGTGTTTACACCATATTATGAGAAAGGGTTAGATGTTATAGCAGTTTCTGGGCACTATGGAAACTGGGAAATGTGGGCAGCGTATGGTCAACAGCACATGCCACATTCTACCAGAGGTGTATATCAGCCGCTGAAAAGTGAATTTTGGAATCAGAAAGCTCAGAAATCTCGAGGAAAGTTTGGTATGAATCTGACTCCTAGAGATAAAGTTAGGGAGCAATTTACAGAACCACACGACCCTATGGCAGTACTTTTGCTTACTGACCAAAGCCCACATCGAGGTAGAAAATGTTACTGGACTACCTTTTTAGGTCAGGAAACAGCCATGAGTTTTGGAATGGAAACACTGGCTAAACGTCATGATGTGCCTGTTATATACGGAGATATTCAGAAGATAAAAAGAGGTCATTTCGAAGTGACTTGGACACTTATTTCAGATACTCCTAATGAGCATCCACATGGCTGGCTCACAGAAAAAGTAGCTGAAAAATTAGAAGGAAAAATCAGAGAATATCCTCACCTATGGCTTTGGACACATAGAAGATGGAAAAGAGAAAGAAGAGCTGATGAACCACTAATGAATGTCTTAAATACTGAAACAGTAGCCCATGAATAATGCACCACTGGCAGAGCGTATGAGGCCTAAAACACTGGATGAATACATAGGTCAGAAACATCTTATTGGTGAAGGCTCTGTGCTGCGCAAAACAATCGAAAGCGGAAACATCCCTTCTATGATTCTTTGGGGACCTCCGGGCGTAGGTAAGACCACTTTAGCACAGATAATAGCCAATTCCGTAGACCGGCCGTTTTATACACTGAGCGCTATAAACTCTGGGGTGAAAGACATTCGAGAGGTGATAGATAAGGTGAAGAACCAAGGATTATTTGGTGGTTCTAACGCCATTCTTTTCATAGATGAGATTCATCGTTTCAGCAAGAGTCAGCAGGATTCGCTGCTGGGAGCGGTGGAAAAAGGTATTATTATACTTATAGGAGCCACTACAGAGAACCCTAGTTTTGAGGTGATTTCTGCCTTACTCAGTCGTTCACAGGTTTACACTTTAAAATCCCATTCAAAGGAAGATTTAGAAGATTTACTGCGCAATGCCGTAGAAGTTGAAGCCAATTTGCACCGCAGAAAAATCAATCTTAAAGAAACACATTCATTACTTAAGCTGAGTGGGGGAGATGCCCGCAGATTACTGAACTGTCTGGAATTAGTAATAGCTAGCAGTGGTGAAGAAGAGGTGGAGATTACAGATGAGTTAGTTACATCAGTCATACAGCAGAATTTATCTAAGTATGATAAAAACGGAGAACAGCATTATGACATCATCTCAGCCTTCATAAAAAGTATCAGAGGTAGTGACCCGAACGCTGCCGTGTACTACTTAGCTAGAATGATAGAAGGAGGTGAAGACCCTAAATTCATAGCCAGAAGATTACTCATCTTAGCTTCCGAAGATATTGGAAATGCTAATCCTACAGCGTTGGTTATGGCCAATGCCACATTTGATGCAGTAGAAAGAATCGGTTTTCCGGAAGGGAGAATAGTACTGAGTCAGTGTGCGGTTTATTTAGCCACAAGCCCTAAGTCCAATAGCACTTACATGGCTATAAATCATGCCCAAGCCGAAGTAAAAAACTCAGGAGATTTAAGCGTACCCTTATCACTCAGAAATGCTCCTACCAAACTCATGAAAGAACTTGGCTACGGAGCTGAATATCAGTATAGTCATCAAGGTGAAAATAATTTCCAACACCAAGAGTTTCTACCAGAGGAATTAGCAGGTAAGCGTTTCTACGAACCTGGAAACAACCCCAGAGAACTCAAAGACCGCCAAAGACTAAAAGAGCTTTGGAAAGAGAAATATGGATACTAATAGGTTTCGGAGTTTGAAGTTAAAGTTGGCGGTATAAATTATAGTTTTCGTTTATAACTAATATGAACTTTTAACTAAAAGTGGTCAATACTATTCAAGCATGAACTAATTTAAAATCTCAAATCTCAAATCTCAAATCTCAAATCTCAAATCTCAAATCTCAAATCT
>CAZTVP010000137.1:5983-6468 GCA_964616995.1 uncultured Comamonadaceae bacterium | reverse complement strand
GGTTCCTGCGAGTTGCTCTGGAGCAACACCTTGCTCTTCCGCAGCAATAATATAGAATGCCATAATTGGAAGCACGGCACCATTCATGGTCATTGAAACCGACATTTTATCCAGCGGAATCTGGTCAAACAGAATCTTCATGTCCAGCACAGAGTCTATAGCCACCCCAGCTTTTCCTACATCTCCTTTCACCCGCGGATGGTCTGAATCATACCCTCTGTGCGTGGCCAAATCAAAAGCCACAGAAAGTCCCTTCTGCCCTGCTGCCAGGTTTCTTCGGTAAAACGCATTCGACTCTTGCGCAGTACTGAATCCCGCATACTGACGAATAGTCCATGGCCGAATGGCATACATACTGGCGTAAGGCCCTCTGAGGTTAGGCGCAGTTCCCGCCCCGAATTTTATGTGGTCGGGCTTGCCTTCTGAATCTGGAAAATATGCCGACTTAGTCTCTATCTTCTCAGCACTCTGAAACGGACTGGTTT